>DATCXE010000320.1:0-7195 GCA_036565985.1 Bradyrhizobium sp. | reverse complement strand
TCTACTGGCTGATCGCGGGCCGTACCGCCGGCGCCTGGCGCGAGCCGCCGCGCCGTTTGCCGCCGCCACCGCCATTGCCGTCGCACTCGCGGCCGATGCCGTGAGACTTTCCAACATCCGCCGCCTCGGCTAAACCCCGCGCCATGAATCGAACCGGACTTTTTATCGCGCTAGGCTTGTCACTGATCGTCGGATTGCTGTTCGGAATCTATCCCGAACTCGACCTGAAGCTTGCGGCATTGTTCTACGATCCCGCGACCGCGACGTTTCCGCTGAAGCAGAATGGACTTGCCGCCTTCGCACGCGACGCTGCGATGTGGATCGCCTGGGCACTTGCCTTGCCCGCGCTGTTCGCGATCGTCGCGAAACTGCTGCGGCCGGACCGGCCGATGCTGATGCCGGGACGCGCGGCGATGTTCCTGCTGCTCACGATCCTGCTCTCCGCGATCGTGCTGAGCAATCTCACCTTCAAGAGTCACTGGGGTCGGCCGCGGCCGGTGGTGGTGACCGAATTCAACGGGCCCTGGCAGTTCGTGCCGTGGTGGGATCCGCGCGGCGAGTGCGGGCGCAATTGCTCGTTCTTTTCCGGCGAGGGCGCCACCGCCTTCTGGACCTATGCGCCCGCTGCCCTGACTCCCCCGGCATGGCGGCCGGTGGCCTATGTGGCGGCGACCCTGTTCGGGGCCGCCACCAGCAGCTTGCGGATGGCTTTCGGCGGGCATTTCTTTACCGATGTCGCTATTTCAGGCCTGGTCAGCTTCTTCGTGATCTGGCTGGCGTATGCGTTGATCTACCGCTGGCCGTCGACGAGGCTGATGGACACGCAGGTCGAGGCGGCGCTGGCGCGCTGGGGCCGGCCCGGCTACCGCCTTTGGCGGCGGTGGACCGGACGCGCGGCCGAGTAGCCCGGCGCTTGCGCCATTAAACGCGTGCCCCCCAGCGAGAAATTTGTTATTCGCGCCCTCAAGCCGCAGACGACATCCGCCATTTCGACCGATTGGAAGCTTCATGAGTACGATCCTGAAAAGCCTGCCCAAGGGGGAAAAAGTCGGTATCGCTTTCTCGGGCGGTCTCGACACCAGTGCGGCGCTGCTCTGGATGAAGCAGAAAGGCGCGCGCGTCTTTGCCTATACTGCCAATCTCGGCCAGCCCGATGAGGCCGACTACGACGAGATTCCGCGCAAGGCGCTGGAGTTCGGCGGCGAAAAAGCCCGCCTGGTGGATTGCCGCACGCAGCTGGTTCACGAAGGTATCGCCGCCATCCAGTCCGGCGCCTTCCACGTCTCTACCGGCGGCATCGCCTACTTCAACACCACGCCGCTCGGCCGCGCCGTGACCGGCACGATGCTGGTCGCGGCCATGAAGGAGGACGGCGTCAACATCTGGGGCGACGGCTCCACCTTCAAAGGCAACGATATCGAGCGCTTCTATCGCTACGGCCTGCTGACCAATCCTGGCTTGAAGATCTACAAGCCCTGGCTCGACCAGCTGTTCATCGACGAACTGGGCGGACGGGCGGAAATGTCGGCGTTCATGACCGCCAACGGATTTGCCTACAAGATGAGTGCCGAGAAGGCCTACTCGACCGACAGCAATATCCTCGGTGCGACCCATGAAGCCAAGGATCTCGAAAACCTCGACAGCGGTATCAAGATCGTCAATCCGATCATGGGCGTTCCGTTCTGGCGCGACGACTGCGTCGTCAAGGCGGAAAAGGTCGTGGTGCGCTTCGAGGAGGGGCAGCCGGTCGCGCTGAACGGCCAGAGGTTTGCCGATCCCGTTGCGCTGTTCCTCGAGGCCAATGCCATCGGCGGCCGGCATGGCCTTGGCATGAGCGACCAGATCGAGAACCGGATCATCGAGGCCAAAAGCCGCGGCATCTACGAAGCTCCCGGCATGGCGCTGCTGCACATCGCCTATGAGCGCCTCGTCACCGGCATCCACAACGAAGATACGATCGAGCAATACCGGATCAGCGGCATGCGCCTTGGCCGGCTGCTCTACCAGGGGCGTTGGTTCGATTCCCAGGCGCTCATGCTGCGCGAAACCGCGCAGCGCTGGGTGGCTCGCGCCGTCACCGGTGAGGTGACCCTGGAGCTGCGCCGTGGCAACGACTACTCGATCCTGAATACCGAAAGCCCGAACCTGACCTATCAGCCGGAGCGGCTGAGCATGGAGAAGGTGGAGGATGCGGCGTTCACGCCGGCGGACCGCATCGGCCAGCTGACGATGCGCAACCTCGACATCGCCGATACCCGCAACAAGCTGAATCTCTATACGAAGACAGGCCTGCTGTCGGCCGGGGAGGGCGCATACATCCCCAAGCTCGATAGCGACAAGGACTGAGCCGGGCGGCGTTTCCGGCATCGACTGTAACGGGGGCGTCATTGGCGTGCGATAGGATATAGAGTGGCGCATGCCTTGCCGCGGCCGATGGCTGCGGCGGCACGCCTTACTCCGGCTCCGGTGCACGCTCCATGATCAAACGTCTCGCTTTCGCGCTCCTCGTTGTCCTGCCGACGGGATGCCAGGGCGTCGCCCAGACGATCTACCCGATCGACCGCGCGGCGATTCTCGCCGGCTCACGCTTCGATTTCAAAGTCGAATTTCCGGATCGCGTCGATCCGTCGAAGCTGAAGGTGACGGTAAACGGCGAAGACCACGCCGCCGCGTTCGGCCAACCGGCAACGTTCGTGGATCGCGAAGACAACAAGGAGCAGTCGGCCTTGATCCTTCGCGATGTATCCCTGACCAGGCCGGGCAATGTCATCGTGGAGGTCAATGACGGCGCGCGCAGCCGCACCGTGGCGTGGACCATCTACGATACCGGGCCGCGCAAGGCGAAGAACGTCATCCTGTTCATCGGCGACGGACTGTCGCCGGCGCACCGCGTGGCTGCGCGCTTGCTGTCCAAGGGCATTGCGGAGGGCAAGAGTCTCGGCAAGCTTGCGATCGACGACATGCCGCACATGGCGCTGGTGGCAACCGCGGGCTCGGACTCGATCATCACGGATTCAGCGAATTCTGCGAGCGCCTACGCGACCGGCCACAAGACAGCAACAGGTGCCACGGGCGTCTATGCGGACCGCACCGCAAACCCGTTCGACGATCCGAAGGTGGAGACCATCACGAGCCTGGCCAAGCGGCGGCACGGTATGGCCATCGGCATCGTCACCAATACCGAAGTCGAGGATGCCACGCCGGCGGCGATGGTGGCGCATACCCGACGCCGTGGCGCCTATGACGAGATCGTCGCGCAGTTTTTTGCGGCCAGGCCGGATGTTTTGATGGGTGGCGGAGCCGCGAATTTCCTGCCGCAAGCGGCACCCGGATCCCGGCGCAAGGACGAGGTCGACTACGTCGCCAGATTCCGCGACGCCGGCTATGCGGTTGCGACGACCAAGACCGAACTCGATGCGGTGAACGCCAAATCCGACACGCGCCAACTGCTCGGCTTGTTTGCTTCGGGAAACATGGACGGCGCGCTGGACCGCAAATTCCTCAAGGGCGGTGGCGTCAGGAAGTTTCCCGACCAGCCTGATCTCACCGAACAGCTGCAAGCCGCGCTCAACATTCTGTCGAAGAACGATTCCGGCTTCTTTCTCATGGTGGAATCCGGGATGATCGACAAGTACGCGCATCTGCTCGATATGGAGCGCGCGGTTTACGACACCATCATGCTCGATAACGCGGTCGGCCTTGCGCGCAAATGGGCGCAGGCGCGCGGCGACGATACGCTGATCCTTGTCGTCGCCGACCACAATCATCCCAACAGCCTGGTCGGCACCATCAATGACGACATGAGCGCGACGCCCAACGTGCCGCTGCGCGAACGCGTCGGCGTCTATGACAAGGCCGGATTTCCCAACTATCCGGCGGCGGATGCGGATGGATATCCGTCGCGCGTGGACGTCAGCCGCCGTATCGCGATCTTTTCCGCGAGCCTGCCCGACCACTACGAAACCTTCCGCCCGAAGCTCGATAATCCCAACGAGCCGACGGAGAAGGGTGATCAGCCCGGCACGTTCAAGGCCAATGAAAAATACAGGGATGTCCCGGGCGTCGTGCTGCGCTTCGGCAATCTGCCGGCGATGATGGGGGCAAGCGTGCATTCGGGAGAAGACGTCATCCTGACGGGCACCGGGCCGGGCAGCGAAAGCATTCGCGGTTCGCTTGATAACACCGATGTGTTCCGCATCATGGCGGACGCGCTCGGCCTCGCCGCTGCAGGCAAGTAGGCTTGCGCATCAGGAATTCGACGGCGCTGCGAACATCAGCTTGACGCAGCTTCGGAACGTCAGAATCTGCCGTTCGAGGCGGCTCGAATCGTTCAGCGTCTTCGACATGATGATGGCGCCGTCGACGATGCAGGAGAGCATGTCGGCGACGTCGTCGAGATCGACCGGCTCCCGGGGCGGATAGACCGCGGCAATGCCGTCGAGGATCTTCCGGAAGCGCGCGTTCCAGTTTCGCACCGATTGTGCGGTGAGTTCGCGCACCTCACGATCGAACAGCCGCTCCTGGTAGCAGATGCTTGCGATCAGGCAGCCGGGATGACCGCTCGGGAGGTCGGCCATGGTTTCGGCCAGCAGCTTCAGCGAAATCAGGAACGCCTGCAGCGGATCGTCGGACAGTTCGCTGCCGCGCGCGAAGATTTCGTCAAACAGCCGGTCATTGGTCGCGACGTATCGGCGGAGCATTTCGTGGGCGAGGGCGTTCTTGTCCTTGAAGTGATAGAAGAAGCCGCTCTTGGTGAGGCCGGCCTCTGCGATCACTTCCTCGATCGAGGTGGCGCCGAATCCCTTCGCCAGTACGGCTGCTTCCGCGATCTCGAGAATTCGCTCGCGCGTCGCTTCTCCCTTGCCCATCCGGGGCTCCAAAACTGTACTCATGGTACGGTTTCTCCGTCGCTGGCGTCGCGTCGCCCCTACGCCCCGGCTACAACCATTTGAATTCGTATCATTTCATCGCCCTCGGTTCATCCGTACCGCAAGCCGCCTAGCCGGGCGCGACACTATGAGGCACCAACATCGCACCTGTCCGATGCGGGAGGTCGTATCGGCGGCCACCTCAAGTTCCGGAGATGTTGCAATGGCCAAGTACCGACACGATCTGCCGCAACGCCACGGCGGCATTTTCCTCACCGATGGCGGCATGGAAACGACGCTGATCTTCCACGAGGGAATCGAACTGCCGCACTTCGCCGCGTTCGTGCTGCTCGATAGCCCCGAGGGACGGCAACACTTGAAGCGGTACTACGCCAGCTATCTGGCGGTCGCGCGCGACCATGGCACAGGCTTCGTGCTCGACAGCCCGACATGGCGCGCCAATCCGGATTGGGCGGCGAAGCTCGGTTACGATGCGGTCGCGCTCAAGGCGATCAATGTCCGTTCCATTGCATTCCTCGAGGAACTGCGGTCCGGCTGGGAAAGGCCGGGCGGCGCGCCTTGCGTCATCAGCGGCGCCATCGGCCCGCGCGGCGACGGCTATAAGGCAGGCAACATGGATGCCGATGAGGCCGAGGCCTATCATGCGGCGCAGATCGCGGCTTTCGTCGAGGGCGGCGCCGACATGGTCACGGCCTATACGCTCAACAGCATCAATGAGGCGATCGGCGTCGCCCGCGCCGCCAAGGCGCAGGGCATAGCCGCCGCCATCTCGTTCACCGTGGAGACCGACGGCCGGCTGGTGCGAGGCGAAACGTTGCGGGAGGCGATCGAGGCCGTGGATCGCGAGACCGACGGGGCGCCGGAATATTTTCTGATCAACTGCGCCCATCCGACGCATTTCGATCGCGCGTTGAAGGCGGGCGAGGATTGGATCGGGCGCGTCCATGGCATCCGGGCCAACGCCTCGACGAAGAGTCATGCCGAGCTTGACGAATCCGAAACGCTTGATGCGGGCGACCCTGTCGATCTCGGGCGGCGTTATCTCAATCTCAGGGGCGCTTTTCCGAAGATGCGTATCCTCGGCGGTTGCTGCGGCACCGATCATCGGCACGCCACGGCGATCTGCGAGGCCTGCGTTCCGCCGCAGGCGCTCAGTGCGTGACTTGGCAAAATGGCCGGGATTGCTCCCGGCCATTTTCATCTGGTGACATCTCGCATCAGCGCGGCGGCGCGGTGCCGGGCGGGGGCGGCGGCAACGACGCCTGCCCGCCATTGAGCAGCGGCGTGATGTTGCGGATGGTGACGCGCCGGTTGATCTGGCTCGGCCCGTCGGTCTGCTCCTTCAGGTACTGTTCGCCATAGCCCTGCGAGGTCAGGTTCTCCGCGGGCACGTTGAACTGCTGCGTCAGCAGCGTGGCCGCGGATTCGGCGCGGCGATCCGACAGCGACAGATTGTCGACGTCGTTTCCGACTGCGTCGGTGTGGCCCTCGATCAGGAAGACCGCGCGCGGATTTTGCTGGATCGCACGGTTGAGGCCGTCGGCAATCGCCTGCAGCTTCGCCGCCTGGTCGGGCGGGACCTCCCACGAGCCGGTCGCGAAGTTGATGGAGTTGACGTCGATGCTCGGCATCCGCTGACGAACGGTCGGGCTGTAGCGGATTTCGTCCAGCGAATAACGACGCTCGATCCGTTCGACCGGCGGCGCCATCATGGTTTCGTAGAGCAGTTCCGGCGGCGCTTCGTCGGCGTCGACGATGTAGCGGTTGTAGGGGATGCGCACGACCGGTGGCGCGAGCGCCACGAAGAATCCGCCGCCCATCCGCGGATCGCGGTAGCTGTTGTCGATGATGATGATCTCGCGGCCGCGCTCGTCGCGGCGGATACGGCGCAGCAACTGTCCGTCGCGGCCCACGACGGTGATCACCTGTGTGCCGTCGGGCCTGATCACGACGGTGCGGGTCTCGCCGCCGATGGTCTGGGTCTTGATGTCACGCGCACCGTAGCGGAAGCGGTCCACCTCGCTGTGACGGACATATTGCTGTCCGCCGGGATCGCGAATGATGATCCGGCCCGGCTCGGTGATGATCGTGCGGCCGCCCTGCTGCGTTTCGCGGCGCTGGCCACGGAAATCGTCGAGGCGTTGCGGCCCGGTAGGCGCCGCGCCCGGAGCGATAACCCTCAGTCCCTCTTGAGGCGGAGGCGGCGGCGGCAATGCGGTGGTCACCTGAGGCGCCTGGCGGAAGGCCGGTGCGACGGTCGGTGGCGCGTTCTGCGCCCGGCCGGGTGGCGGTGCCGCGTTGGGTGC
>DATCXE010000303.1:0-5354 GCA_036565985.1 Bradyrhizobium sp. | reverse complement strand
CTCGCGGGTCACCCGGCGGATATCGACGCCGTCGATGGCCACGCGGCCCTCATCCGGCGTGTAGAGGCGCAGGATCAGGTTGAGCAGCGTGCTCTTGCCCGAGCCGCTCGGACCGACGATCGCAATGCGCTTGCCGACATTGAGCTTGAGGCTGAAATTGTCGAGCACCGGCACTTCGCTGCCCTCGTACTTGAAGGTGACGCGCTCGAAGCTGATGTCGTTGGTGATGCGCGGCAGATCCGGCGCACCGGCACGATCGGCGCCGCGCGTCGGTTCATCCAGCAGTTCCTGCATATGCCGCGCCGCCGCCGCAGACTGGATCGACACCGGAATGAAATGCATCAAATGGGCGATGTTGTATGACACCTCCCAGAACGCGCTTTCGAAGGTGACGAAAGTGCCTATGGTGATCTGGCCCTTGGTGGCGAGATAGGCACCGATCGCCAGCACCACGAGGTGCAGCAGCAGGACGGAGATCGTGACGGTACGCTCGACCATGGTCGACAGGAACACGGCAGACGCGGTCTTGATGCGCACATCCTGGTTGCGCATCGTGAACCAGCCGAGCGTCCGGCGCTGCAGGCTGAACGCCTTGACCACCGCCTGGGCCGCCACGTTTTCCTGCACCGTGCCGAGCAGCGCCGACTCGTTGAGCTTCTGCTCGTAGTTGGCCTGCACCGCCTTCGGGGTCAGGATCCGCGGCCCGATCAGCGTGATCGGAAACACCAGCAAGGCGACCGCCGCAAGCTGCCAGTTCAGGAACAGCATCAGGATGATGCCGGCGACCAGTTCCAGGAACGGCAGCGCCGCACTGTTGGCGAAGGTCTTGATCGAGCTCTCGAAGGCTGCGAGGTCGATCGAGAAGCGCGAGAGAATCTCGCCGCGCTTGGTTTTTGCAAAATAGGACGAAGGCAGGTTCTGGACATGCTCGAACAGCCGCGTCCGCACGTCGGCGATCAGCCCTGCCGCCAGCCGCGCATCCCAGCGCTCGTACCAGACCGCAATGATCGAGGTGATGATGCCTGCGACCGCGAGCACGCCGAGGATCTTGTACAGCGCCTGGAAATCCTCCTCGCCGAGCGCATCGTCGATCAGGAATTTCAGGCTCAACGGCATGATGACGTTGAACAGCGTCTCCACCAGCACGCCGAAGGTGACGAAGGCTACCAGTTTCCTGTAGTTGCCCAGATACGGCCTGACGAAGCCGTAGATCGTGGCCAGCGCGCCGGCGGCTTCCTTGGCGGTGAAGACGACGAGATCCTCGTCGTCATCATCGTCGTCGAGCTCCAGCTCGTCGTCCCTGTCGTCGGCGCCGTCATCGTCGGGAGGCGTGCCGGCCGCCTTGGCGCCGGTGGCCGACCCCGGCGGAACAGCGCCCGGCGCGAGCTTCTTCTCGAGCTCAGGATCGTCCGCCGACGCGGGATTCCGATCATCCGAGGAAGGAGGCTTTGGCGCCATGAAACCAACCGATGCTGCACGGCCGGCATGACCGCAAAACGAGCGCGGTAGCCGCAAATGCTACCGCGGCGATCCTATGCGATCGGGATGAATTCGGCAAAACAATTGGGGCAGCCGGCGCTCATTCACCGGCAACGGCCCGGCCGTCTAGTCGTCCGATTCGACCTTGTCGAAGAACGAATAGCGCAGGCTGTCGGCGTCGGCGTACCACTGTCCGGGCCCCTTGTTGGCGGCCAGCGTCGCCGCCCACAACGCATCGGTGCAGTCGCGGCGATGCATCGAGAGGTCGAAGCCATTGCCGAAGAACAACTCGGACCATTCCCACCAGGTGCCGAGCTTCTTCACCCCGCGCAGCAGGTCGTAGCGGTCGATCAGCGCCGGGGCCATGTCCGACGTCACCGATCCGAACATTACGCCTGTCTTCACGACACGGTGCAATTCGCGCACTGCCCGCCGCACCTGCTTTTCGGCGACGTGACACAGGCTGGTCTCGAACACGAAATCGAACTCTCCGTCCTTGAACGGCATGTCGACGATCGAGCCGAGCTTGTTGAACTTCCGCAGCGCCTTCGGCGTCCTGGCGTGGATCGCCCGATTGTTTTCGATGCCCCAGGCATCGATGCCGCGTTCGCGCAGCGCGCCGACCAGTTCACCGCTGGCGGAGCCCGCGACCAGCAGCCTGTAGCCCTTGGCCCTGTTCCAGACGATCTTGATCAGGTCGGTCAGATAGGCCGGATCGGTAAACCGGCGCCACGCCTCGCCGTAGGGTCCGAGGCCACGGTAATTGTCGAAATAGTCGCGGTCGATCTTGTCCGAGACGGCGCCTCCCTCCTGCGAACGGGCGCGGCGCAGCCGGATCATCTCGGTGAGAATGATGTCGGTCGCGGCATCGGAAGAGTCGAGCAGACCGTTCAGGGTCGAATCGAACAGATAGTCGCCGACCACCACGATTCCCGGATGCTGCTTCGGTTCGGGCCGATGGTTGGTCAAGACGTCACGCACCGGCAAGCCGCCCGGCAGCGCGTTGACCGACGACAGCCAGCGGTGAATCTTGCCTTCCAGAAAATGATCGCGGGCGTTGCCGAACGACGCCGGCAGCGATTTCAGCACGGCGTCGATCAGTTCCTGGTCGCTCAGATTGGCGAACGCCAGCGCATCGGAGCCGGCGATCAGCCAGTTCAGCACGCCGTGCCTGCCGACGTCGTGGCGTGCGCCTTCGTTATAGACGCAACAGCCGCCGAACGCTTCCGACATGAACCAGGCGCCCGATATCTTGTCGCCCCAGAACGGCTCGTCGAACAGGATCGAGACCCGCAGGTAGTGCGCCGGCCGGTCGAAATAGGCGACGTGCTTGACCATCGACTTGCGCAGATCTTCGCCATCCCAGCGCATGGTCGCGAGCCAGGAGTGCGGCAGGCACACCAGCACGAGATCGAAGTCGCGCGTCTCCGGCCCCTTCCCGTTCATCATGTCGAGCTGATAGCGGCCGGACTCGGTCTTGCCGACCTTGAGCACCCGATGGTTGAGCTGGATGTCGGCGTCGACCTCGGAGCGCAAGCACTCGATCAGCTGCTCGTTGCCGTTCTGGATCGAGTACAGGCCGATATAGCCGTCGATATCCATCACGAAGTTCTTCAGCGCATTCAGTCCGTTGGTGTTGTGGCTTTCGGTCGCGATGTCCGATCGCGCCATGACCTTGAGGAAGCGCTTCGCCGTGGGATCGGCGACTTCCTTGTCGAGCACTTCCTCGCAGGTCATGTAGGCCCAGGGATGTTCGTTGTCGTGCGCGCCGACGCCTTCGTAATATTCGACCGGCGACACCAGGTCGCTGCAACGCTTGCGGAACGCCTCGATCGCGGCAGCAGTCCTGGCGCCGTATTTGCGGCGCATGCCCGGCACGTCGTCGAGCAGTTCGCCGTCCAGTTGCACCTGCTCGGCGTCCATCGGAATTGTCTGCAGGCCAAAATGCTGGATCAACTCGCGCATCGGATCGGGGCCGGTCATCGAATAATCGTAGATCTCGGCGACGCCCGCCTCATACAGCGCGGGCGCGGAGTCGAACTTGCGCGACAGGATCTTGCCGCCGACCCGGTCGGAGGCCTCGTAGATCGTCACGCGGCAGAGATCGCCGAGCTTTTTCTTCAAATACCAGGCGCTCATCAGCCCGCCGGGGCCGCCGCCAACGATTGCAAGATCCAGCATGTCCGTTCCGTCGCCCCTCCGCCGCGTCCTGCCTCAGGAGCGGCCGATATAAACTAGCAAAAGCGCTTTTCACCATGAAGGAAAGATGAACAAAGCGCGCCCTCGCACCGCAACAGGGAAAGAAAGCAGCAAAAAGGCCGGCTTGCGCCGGCCTTTTGTCTCGATACCGTATTTCTGCGGAGACCCTATTCCGCAGGCGGCAGGGCCAGCGGCTCCGCTTCCGGGGCCGTCGGCACGATGGCCGTCTGCTTCTCGCGCTCGTCGAGAATGAGCTTGTCGCGCTTGACCGCGACTTCGCGGATCTTGGCCATCGAAGCGCCGGTGCCCGCCGGGATCAGCCGGCCGACAATGACGTTTTCCTTGAGGCCTTCCAGCGGGTCCACCTTGCCGTTGACGGCGGCTTCGGTGAGGACGCGGGTGGTCTCCTGGAACGAGGCCGCCGAGAAGAACGAGCGCGTCTGCAGGCTCGCCTTGGTGATGCCGAGCAGTACCGGCGTTCCCGTGGCGGGCTTCTTGCCCTCTTCCTTGGCCTTGAGGTTGAGCGCGTCGAACTCGATCTTGTCGACCTGCTCGCCCGAGATCATGTCGGTCTCGCCCTGGTCGGTGATCTCGACCTTCTGCAGCATCTGACGGACAATCACCTCGATGTGCTTGTCGTTGATGAGCACGCCCTGCAGCCGGTAGACCTCCTGGATTTCGTTGACCAGATAGGCAGCCAGTTCTTCGATGCCCTTGATCGCCAGGATGTCGTGCGGCGCCGGATTGCCTTCGACGATGAAATCGCCCTTTTCGACGATGTCGCCGTCCTGCAGATGGATGTGCTTGCCCTTCGGGATCAGGTACTCCCTGGTCTCCTCGGTCTTGTCCATCGGCTCGATCGAGATGCGGCGCTTGTTCTTGTAATCGCGGCCGAAGCGGATCGTGCCCGCGATTTCCGCGATGATCGCCGCGTCCTTTGGCTTACGGGCCTCGAACAATTCGGCCACCCGCGGCAGACCGCCGGTGATGTCACGGGTCTTGGCGCTTTCCGTGGAGATACGCGCCAGGATGTCGCCGGCCTTGACCTTGGCGCCGACGTCGACCGACAGAATGCCGTCGACCGACAGCATGTAGCGGGCATCGCCGCCACGTGCGAGCTTCAGCACCTTGCCGTCCTTGCCCTTGACCACGATGGCCGGACGCAGGTCCGCCCCGCCCCGCGACGCACGCCAGTCGATGACGACGCGCTTGGCGATACCGGTGGATTCGTCCAGCGTTTCCGAAATCGACTGGCCCTCGACCAGGTCCTCGAACCCGATCGTGCCTTCGACTTCGGTGAGCACCGGACGGCTGTACGGATCCCATTCCGCGATACGCTGACCGCGCTTGACCATGTCGCCCTCGTCGACGTGCATGCGCGCGCCGTACTGAATGCGGTGGGTCGCACGCTCGGTGCCGTCGGCATCGGTGATCGCAACGACCATGTTGCGGACCATCGCGACCGAATGGCCTTCGCTGTTCCTGGCGATGGCCTTGTTCCTGATCGTCACCTTGCCGTCGAAATTCGACTCGATGAACGACTGCTCGTTGATCTGCGCCGCGCCGCCGATGTGGAACGTGCGCATCGTCAGCTGCGTGCCGGGCTCACCGATCGACTGGGCGGCGATGACGCCGACCGCTTCACCGTGGTTGACCGGCGTGCCGCGGGCGAGATC
>DATCXE010000284.1:0-12531 GCA_036565985.1 Bradyrhizobium sp. | reverse complement strand
AGGTCAGGTTTCGCCTTCCGGCGCGCCCTGCGTTTCGCGGCGCCACGCCGCCGGGCTGACGCCGACCACCGAGGAAAACACCCGCGTGAAATGGCTTTGATTGGCGAAGCCGGCCGATATCGCGATCTCCGACAGGGGCAGGTCGCGCACGCTCATCAACTGCTTGGCCGTATTCACGCGCTGGCGCAGCAGCCATTGGTGGGGCGGCAGGCCGGTAGAGACGCGGAATGCGCGCGAGAAATGACTGACCGAAAGATCGAAATCCGCCGCGATCTGCTCCAGCGAGATTTTTCCGCCGAGATCGGATTCGAGCTTTTCGCAAGCGCGCTTCACCTGCCAGGACGCAAGACCGCCGCGGGCCAGTTCGGCGGGGCGTTGCAACCCCCCATAGGTCTGGGCAACGTGCGCGGTGAACGCGAGCATCATGTGATCGATGAAGAGCTGGTTGGTCTCCGCCGGCCGGCGCAGCCCTTCCAGGAACGAAGCGCCGATCTGGCGAATGATCGCATCGTCATGACCGACGCCGAGTTCGCAGGCGATCTCGCCAACGCGCCGCGCGCCTGACTGCTCGGAGATGCCATCGAGCGCCGAGCGCGGAATATAAAAGAACAGGGAGTGGAACGGCTTGTCGATCACATAGCGCGGATCGCGCTTGAGATCGTACAGATACGTCGCGCCCGCCCGGACATCCCTCTTCATGATGCATTTTCCGTGCTCCCAGAGCTCACAGTCCGGGTAGTCATGAAGTTTCAGGCTGACGAGAAAGGCGTCCTCAAGAGCAAGCGAACCGGATAGGCCGGCCACGGGATCATCATCACGGGTCTCGGTCACGGCGAGTTCGACGCTGCGCAAGGAACGCGTCATCAGCGAAGGCGGCGCATCCTTCAAGTGCAAGAACTGTCCTAGCCTTCGCCCGAAGGCGCCCGCCGAATTCATGGAGATGATCTCATCAATGAGGTTGAGTCGAGACACGCTCGCCCGCGAGGCGAAGAACATTATCCGATATCAGCGCGCGGCCGTCCAGTTGTCCGTCCGAAGCTGAATCACTTTCATTTTATGACACAAAGCCTGATGGCTTACACAGGAGTGTCAGCGCAGTTGTCTTTTTGCGATGCCGCAACCCGGCGTCCGACTTTCTGACGCCATGTCGCGGCGATCCGCCGCACGACTTTTGTCGCACGCACCTGGCGGCCGCTTGCAGCAGCTTTGGACAAAGCATGACGGCTTTGGGAAAGACCTTGACCCTCACACCCCCTAGAACCCGCGCCGAACACGCTCAATCGAAGTGCCTCTCGACGACGAGGACATTGACCCATGAGCTGCAAGCCAATCCTGCGCGACGTTCCGCAGCAGGGCCAGCCCCACGCTTCCGAGACGTCCCAGCAGCTCTTGCCGAATGGCGAGCCGCGTCGCGCTGATATGGAGATGGCGCGCGTGCTGAAGACCGCACCCGTCAGCATGGCTACGGACGCAGGCAGCGGCGCCATCGCCCACTGGAGGCATGGCGCGCTGCATGACGTCGTCGAACCGATGGCCGATCACGTCATCATGACATATCCCACCGGCGTGCAGCGACTGGAGCGGCGCAATGGAAAATCAATCGCGATTGGAACGGCGCGTACCGGCGTCGTGACGATCATTCCGGCGGGCTCGAGCGCGCGATGGGACATTCGCGGGCCCGTCAATGTCGTTCAGCTCTACCTTCCCAACAGGACGCTCGAGCGCGTTGCCCGTGAAGCCGACACGTCTGCGCCGGCCGAACTGCTGGAGCGAACGGGGCATCCCGATCCCATCACATCCCGTCTCCTCATAAGCGCATCGGATGCGATTGAAGGCAGCGCGGCGCTGGATGCGCTGTTCCGGCACCAGCTCAACGATCTTCTCGCTACGCGCCTGCTGGCTGCACATGTCGGCGCGCCCGCCGTCTTTCAGCCGACGCTGGGCGGCCTTGCGCCAGCCGCGCTGCGCCGCGCGATCGAGCGTTTGCACTCGGACGACGACACGGACGTCTCGCTTGCCGCGCTGGCTTCGGATGCCGGGCTGTCGCGCTTCCACTTCTGCCGCGCTTTCAAGGAGAGCACGGGGCTCTCGCCGCACGCCTGGCTGCGCCAGCACCGGCTCGAGCAGGCCATGAAGATGCTGCGCGACACCGACGACTCGGTCGTCTCGATCGCAGCGGCGCTCGGCTACGCCTCGCAGACAGCCTTCGCCGCGGCGTTCAAAAAGCTGACCGGCGAAACCCCGAGCGATTGGCGGAGGCGCATGCGTTAGCAGCAATCGCTCTACAGCGACGGCAATCGCTCTGGGGCAGCGGCAGACCTGACCAGTTAGACCGTCACCATGTTCCAAACCACGCATGGAGGCAAAATGATGATCGGGAAGAACTTCGTCAGCCGACTGGCAATCACGTCAAAACGAAGGGGCCTCGCCACCGCCGTCGTGTACGGACTTTCGCTGGCTGTCCGCTTCACTTCAGCGGCCGGAGAAGAGGTGGAAATTCCGCCGCCATCCGCACAACGGCCGCACCCGCTGATTTCAGTCATGGCAAGCGATAGCTCCCGTCTGCCCTATCAGGACTGGGGCCGCAAGTCCGTGCAGCCGATCGTCTTTCGTCAGGGCTGGCCGCCGCGTTCGCCGCCGCCCGGCTGCATCGCCCCCTAAGGATCGGCGATTTCGTTTCATACCTTCGCGTCGTTGCCGACCGCAACACGTCTTGCCGTCCCCCGGAAGCGGCGGCGGCAACGCGCCTGCACCGAGAAGACCCAACCAGAGGAGAACGTCACATGCGACTAGTCATCATCGGCGCCGGCTTCGCCGGCATGTATGCTGCCCTTTCTGCTGCCCGCCTGCGCGAGATCCAGGGCGTTTCGCCCGACGAGCTGGAGATCGCGCTGGTCGCGCCCGAGCCGACGCTGGTCGTCCGCCCGCGTCTCTATGAGCCGAAGCCCGAGACGCTGACCGCGCCGCTTCTCGATGTGCTCAAGGCCATCGACGTCGCCTATGTGCAAGGCAGCGTCGAGACGGTCGACACCAAATCCCGCATGGTACAGATCGCGACCGGAAAAGGCACGCGCACGCCGCTCTCCTACGACCGCCTGGTGGTTGCCACCGGCAGCCGGCTGTTCCGTCCGAACATTCCCGGCCTTGCCGAGCACGGCTTCAGCGTCGACTCGCTCGATGATGCGGTTGCCCTCGACAAGCACCTGCATGGGCTTGCGAAGCGGCCGGCCGTGAACGGACGCGACACCATCGTCGTGGCCGGTGGCGGTTTCACCGGCATCGAGGCGGCAACCGAAATGCCGGCGCGGCTTCGCGAGATCCTCGGCAAGGATGCCAGGACCCGCGTCATCATCGTCGACCGCAACAGCGCGATCGCGCCCGACATGGGCCCCGGTCCCCGCCCCGTCATCGAGGACGCCCTGCGCAAGCTGGGTGTGGAAACCCGCCTCGGCGCCGGCGTCGCCTCGCTCGACGAGTCCGGCGTTACGCTGTCCAGCGGCGAACACATCGAGACCGAGACCGTGATCTGGGCAGCGGGCATTCGCGCCGCGCCCCTGACCACGCAGATCGCCGCCGAGCGCGACAATTTCGGCCGCCTGCTGGTCGACCGTGACCTGCGCGTGCCTGGCGTTCAAGGCGTCTTCGCCACCGGCGATGCCGCCCGCGCCGCCTGCGACGACGAAGGCAATTACGCGCTGATGTCGTGCCAGCACGCCACACGGATGGGTGCCTTCGCCGGGAACAATGCCGCGGCCGAACTGCTCGGCGTTTCGACCAAGGCCTACCACCAGAAGGCCTATGTCACCTGCCTCGACCTCGGCGACGCCGGCGCGCTGTTCACGCGCGGCTGGGAACGCAAGGTGGAGATAGTCGGCGACGTCGCCAAGAAGACGAAGCAGGAGATCAACACCGTCTGGATCTATCCGCCGAAGGCCGAGCGCGCCGTTGCACTCGCGTCGGCCGATCCGGAACGGGTGACCAGTCTCTAGACGGCAAGCGATAGCGGCCGCGCTTCGCTCGCTGCGCGGTCGCCTCAACCGATCCAGCGAGAGTCCTTACGATGAAACAGGAGACTTCCATGACCATGCTGCAGACAAACACGAGTCCGAGCATCGCCTCACAGGCCGGCAGGCCGGGGCCCGAAGAATTGGTTCCGTCGCGCTACGTGCAGCGGATCGGCGAGATCGACGTAATGGTGGTCAGCGACGGGGTGCTACCGCTGCCAACGAAGATGTTGGCGCACAACGCCGATCCATCCGTTCGGGCGGCCTGGCTGCACGACATGTTTCTGCCGCCGGACGCTTTCGACTGGGCGCTGAACGTGGTCGTGGTGCGCAGCGGCGGCAAGACCATCCTGATCGACGCTGGCCTGGGGACCGACCCGGATTTGCACTTGCCGCGGGCCGGGCAGTTGATCAAGCGACTGGAGGCCGCCGGCATCGATCTTGCGTCGGTGACCGACGTGGTGCTCACCCATCTGCACATGGACCATATTGGGGGGCTGTTGGTCGACGGCGTGAAAGAGCAGCTGCGTCCGGACCTGCGGATCCACGTCGCGGAGGCCGAGGTCAAGTTCTGGGAGTCGCCTGATTTCTCTCACACCGCCATGCCGCCGGGATTCCCGGACGCGCTTCGGTCAACCGCCAAGCGGTTCGTGCAAGAGTACCGCAGCCAGCTGCGGACGTTCGAGGAGAAGTACGAGGTGGCGCCGGGGGTGGTCGTCTATCGCACCGGTGGCCACACGCCGGGGCATAGCGTGGTCCGCATGGCGTCTGGCGGCGACGCGCTGACATTCGCCGGTGACGCCGTGTTCGCAGTCGGGTTCGATGAACCCAACTGGCACAACGGTTTCGAACACGACCCCGAGGAGGCGGCGCGCGTTCGGATCCGCCTCTTGCGGGAACTCGCCGAGACCGGCGAGATGCTGGTGGCCACGCATCTTCCGTTCCCATCCGTCGGCCACGTGGCGCGCGACGGCGACGTCTTCCGCTGGGTGCCGGTGTTCTGGGACTACTGACCGCTGGTCGGCTCAGGCCGAACCAGGGCGCGCACTCATAGCGTAAATGAGTTCGCGCCCTGGTTTCCACGCTGCGGTGTGTTTGGCGAGGGGCACCGAGCACCGTCGCCACCGGCGCAATCGTCGACGGCCCCCTGGCTATCGAAGCCGCGGGTGCTTGACCTCGTGGATTTTCGCCTGTTGATGGCACGGCATCCCGATCTGGCCGCGACCATCGACGCGAGACCTGGCGGCGCGCAAGAAGACAAGTAAGAAGACAAGTAACAAGCAAGAATAACGGAGAACAGCATGTCCCAGGACGCCGAGAAAGCCGACCCGCCCGTGCTCGAAATTGCGGGCCCGCGCGCCACCATTCGCCTCAACCGGCCGAAGCACCTGAACCGGCTGCAGAGCGAGGACCTCGACCACCTCATGAAACTGTTCGACCGCATCGAGGCTGACGCTGCGATCCGCGTACTGGTGCTGACCGGAACCGGCCGCGCCTTCAGCGCCGGCTACGATCTCAATTCCGTAGCCGACCGCGCCACCAGCGCCACGGCGCAACCAAGCGCGGGATCGGCGTTCGAGGTCGTCGTCAACCGGCTCGAAGATCTCGGCGTGCCGACGATCTGCCGGCTCAATGGCGGCGTCTATGGCGGCTCGACCGATCTGGCGCTGGCCTGCGATTTCCGCATCGGCGTCGACACCGCGGAAATGTTCATGCCGGCGGCCCGCCTCGGGCTGCACTACTACAAGAGCGGCATCGCGCGCTATGTGTCGCGGCTCGGCGTCGACAATGCAAAAATGCTGTTTCTCACGGCACAGAGAATCCCGGCGCCGGAAATGCTGCGGATCGGCTACCTCACCGCCATGGTGCCGGCGGAAGCACTGGACGAGGAAGTCGACCGTCTCGCCATCATCCTTGCCGGCAACGCGCCGCTGGCGATGCGCGGCATGAAGCGCGCCATCAACGAATTTGCCCACGGCAAGCTCGACGAGGCAGCCGCCGACCTTCGCCACCGCGCCAGCATGCGCGGCGGCGAGATCAAGGAGGGCATCCAGGCGTTCGCGGAAAAACGCCCGCCGAAGTTCTAGTTGGGAAGACGCCTTGGGACGTCGCGGCCTCATGGTTCGAGACGCGCGGCTTTGCCGCGCTCCTCACCATGAGGATCCAAAACCTCATCCTGAGGAGACGCGCAGCGGCGTCTCGAAGGATGAAGCCCAAGACCCGACCGCCAATCACCGCGAACATTGACCGCCGCGCCGTCGAGCCATATTCTGTCCCTCGCGGTGCAAGCCGCGCCCGGGCCCGCGGGAAGGGTTGAACCCACTTGCAGCTTTCGAGCGACATCTAGAGCCTTTGTGCAGCCGGTATTGCGGGCCGTCGGCGCGCTCATGCACGGAGGTGTTTGATGAACCGGTCTCCCGATCGATTGAATTTCGATCATCTGAAGAAACAAGCCAAGGAACTGATCCGTCTCTATCGCAGCCGCGATCCGGCGGCGATGGCGCGGTTTCGTAGCGCGCTGCCGGCAGCGGCGGGCTTGAACGACAACGGCATTGCGTCTCTCGAACTGCGCCTGCACGACGCGCAGTCCTGCCTCGCCCGCGAACACGGCTTTGCATCCTGGCCGGACCTGAAGCGCTACGTCGAGGTGCAGGCTGCCGCACGGAAGCAGCGTGACGACCGCGTCCTGCAATGGCTGCAACTGATCTATCGCGGCGACGTCAGCGGTACGTCCAACAATGGCAATTTGCGCGTCGGGTTGCGGATACTGGCTGACGATCCAGAACTGCTCGCCGGCGATCCCTACCTTACGTGCGCCATCGGCGACGAACGCACGCTGCGGCAGGCCACGCAGGCCGATCCGTCCTGGGTCAACCGGCCCGGCGGCCCGCTGCGATTGCCGCCGCTGCTTGCGGTCGCACATTCCGGCCTGCTGCGCGTGGATGAATTTCGCGAGCGCCTGCACAGATGCGCGCAGTTGCTGATTGCTGATGGAGCCGACGTCAACCAGCGCATCCACAGCCGCTGGCCGCCGGCGTCGCTCGACGCGCCCGACACGCGCTCACCGCTCTCGACACTCTATGGCGCCGCCGGCGCCAACCACGACATCGCCCTGACGAGGCTGCTGCTCGACGCGGGCGCGGACCCCAATGACGGCGAGTCGCTTTACCACTCCCTTGAGAACCCGGAATGCACGCGCCTGCTGCTGGAGCGCGGAGCTCGCATCGCCGGGAGCAATGCGATCTACCGGTCGATCGATCTCGAGGACGATACGGCGCTGAAACTGCTGCTGGCGCATGGCGGCGATCCGAACGAACCGGCGCGAAATGCGCCGCTGAGCGATTGGGGCTCGCCGCTGCTGTGGGCCATCTACCGCCGGCGGCCACGTCATGCGAAGGCACTGCTTGACGCGGGCGCCGATCCGTCGCGCGACAATTCGGATGGCGTCAGCCCGTACCGGCTGGCCCTGCGGTTCGGGCTCACGGATGTTGCGGCGCTGCTGCGCGCGCGGATTGACGTGCCTGACATCTCGGACGACGAACGCTTCGTTGCCGCATGCGCGCGCGGCGACGAGGCCGAGGCGCAAACGATCCGCCGCAGGCATCCCGCCCTCCCCGCTTCGCTGCCACCCGAACAATTGCGATTGCTGCCTGATATGGCAGCCGCGGGCGCCGACGACATCGTGCGGCTGATGGTCCACCTCGGCTGGCCGATCGCGATGCGCGGCGGCGACTGGGACGCCTCCGCGCTCAATCTCGCGGTGTTCCGCGGCAATGCCGCCCTGACGCGTTTCCTGCTCGAACACGGCGCGAAATGGACAGAACAGCAAGGCTTCGGCGACAATGCCTGCGGCACGCTGTCATGGGCGTCCCTTAACGAGCCCGTCGAAGACGGCGACTGGGTGGGCTGCGCGCGCGCTTTGCTGGATCATGAGATGCCGGGCGCGACGGCGATTGCTGATGATCCGGAACGGGTGATGGTCGCGGGAGTCAGGAAGCGGTTTTCCGACGAGGTCACCGAGGAGTTGCTGGGCCACAAGCCTGAAGCGCCACTCTCTCGTCATGGCCGGGCTTGACCCGGCCATCCACGTCCTTCTTCCCTACTTGGCACAAAAGTCGTGGATGCCCGGGACAAGCCCGGGCATGACGAGTTTGTGGCGTCTACGACGTTACTTGTCCACGAACGTCACGGTATCCGCCACGCTCGCCCTTGACGTCCGGTAGCTGTTCACCTTGTGGGCGTTGTCGGCGAAGCCGAACGAAATGCCGCAGACCACCTTGCGGTCGTCGGCGAGATTGAAGTGCCGGCGGATCAGCCCGGAGTGCCGTGCCAGCGCGGCCTGCGGAATGGTGCCGAGGCCCAGCGCCTGCGCGGCCAGCATGAAATTGGAGACATAAGCGCCGCAATCGACCGCACCGTAGATGCCGAGGGGCTCGTCGGTGTGGATAACAGCGACATGCGGGGCGCCGAAGAAATTGTAGTTCTCCAGCGCCTGCTTGGCATAGGCCATCTTGTCGCCGCGCGCGATGCCGAGCGTGTTGTAGAGCTGAAAACCGCTCTCGCGGCGGCGATCGAGATAGACGCCGAGATATTCGCGCGGCGGCGTGAAATCATGATCGTCTTTCGCACCGGACGCAGCCTCCGCGTAGATCGCCTTGCGAAAGCGCTCCTTGGCCTCGCCGCTCGCGATCAGCACCTGCCAGGGCTGGCTGTTGCACCAAGATGCCGTGCGCTGCGACACCTTGAGAATGTGCTCGATGGTCTCGCGTGGCACCTCCTGCGGCAGGAACGAACGGACAGAATAGCGCTCGTTCAACAGCTCTTCGAGCACGCCGATGCGATCGGCGCTCCCATAGTGTGCGTCTGGCGTTTTTGCATCCATGATGCTTTTTCTTCCTGTCATTCCGGGGCACGCGGAGCGTGAACTATGATGCGCAATTGCGCATCTGAGAATCTCAAAACCTCTGGATTCCGGGTTCGATGCTTCGCATCGCCCCGGAATGACGGCTACCCCCGCCCCTTGGTCGGGATCTTGTTGAACGGCACGTCCTTGTCGACGCGGATGTCGCCGGGCAGGCCCAGCACGCGCTCGGCGATGATGTTGCGCAGGATCTCGTCGGTGCCGCCGGCGATGCGCATCGACGGCGAAGACAGCAGCATCTGCTGGAACTGGCCGTGGACCGTTTCCTCGTCGGTGCCCGTGAGCGCGCCGGAAGCGCCCTGCAGATCCATCGCATAGGTCGCGATGTCCTGCAGCATCGAGCCCGAGACCAGCTTGCCGATGGAATTTTCCGGACCCGGACGCTCGCCCTTCGACAGCGCCGAGATGGCGCGGTAGCTGGTGTATTTCAGGCCGCTCGCCTTCACCGCCCATTCGGCGAGCCTGGCGCGCGTGGCGGGATCGTCGATCGCAAGGCCGTCATCCGTCATCAGGTTCGAGCAGAACTCGAACATTTCGGGGAAGCCTGTCGCGAGCCGCGAGCCGATCGACATGCGCTCGTTCATCAGCGTGGTCAGCGACACGTTCCAGCCGTCGCCGACGGCGCCGAGGCGCTGGCTATCGGGAATCACCACGTCAGTGAAATAGACCTCGTTGAACTCCTGCATGCCGTTGGCCTGCTTGATCGGCCGCACCTCGACGCCCTTGCTCTTCATGTCGAGGAAGAACATCGTCAGGCCCTTGTGCTTCGGCACGTTGGGATCAGTGCGCGTGATCAGAAGGCCGTAGTCGGAATAATGCGCGCCCGAGGTCCAGATCTTCTGGCCGTTGACGATCCAGTTGTCGCCCTTCTTTTCCGCGCGCGTTCGCAGGCCCGCAACGTCCGAACCGCCGGCCGGCTCGGAGAACAACTGGCACCAGATGTGCTCGCCGGAGGCAAGCTTCGGCAGATAGTGGCGCTTGTGCTCCTCGCTGCCGAACGCCATCACGGTCGGGCCGCACATGCCCTCGCCGATCTGGAACGGCTGCGTCAGCTTGCCGTAGACGCCCTCTTCCTGCTGCCAGATCACCTTCTCGATCGGGGTCGCACCACGGCCGCCATATTCCTTAGGCCAGTGCAGGCAGGCCCAGCCGCCCTCCGCCTTCTTCTTCTGCCAGGCCTTGCCGACATCGACGATCTCTTCCTTCTCCAGCCGGATGCGGCCAAGCGAGGACTTTGACAGCTCCGCCTCGTACTGCTTCGGCGCGTTGGCCTCGATCCATTTGCGGGCAGTAGCGCGGAACTCGGCTTCCTGCGGGGTATCGTCGAAGTTCATGGCGGCTTCCTTTTTCGCTTGTCATTCCGGGGCGCGCACCGCGCGAACCCGGAATCTAGAGGTTATGTTGCTCGAGGTTCCGGGTTCGCCGCTGCGCGCCGCCCCGGACGACACCTATGCCCTTCCCTTGGTCGGGATCTTGTTGAACGGCACGTCCTTGTCGACGCGGATATCGCCGGGCAGGCCGAGCACGCGCTCGGCGATGATGTTGCGCATGATCTCGTCGGTGCCGCCTTCGACGCGGGTGCCGGGCGCGCGCAGCAGCATCGCCTGGAATTTTCCGGCGACTTCGGCATCCTCCGGGCCGCTGAGAACGCCGGCGGCGCCCTGCAAGTCCAGCGCATACATCGCCACTTCCTGGACCATCGAACCCGCCACCAGCTTGCCGATGGAGTTCTCCGGCCCGGGACGCTGGCCTTTCGACAGTGCCGAGATCGCGCGCATACTGGTGTATCGCAGGCCGCTCGCCTTCACCGCATAGTTCGCGAGCCTCGAGCGGACGCTGCGGTCCTCGATCGCGGGGCCATCTTCCAGCATCAGGCTGTTGCAGAAATCGAACAGTTCGGGGAAGCCGGTGGAAACGCCGGCGCCGATCGACATGCGCTCGTTCATCAGCGTGGTCAGCGACACGTTCCAGCCGTCATTGACCGCGCCGAGCCGCTGCGAATCCGGGATCTTCACATCGGTGAAGTAGACCTCGTTGAAGTCGGACTGGCCGCTGGCCTGCTTGATCGGCCGCACCTCGACGCCCGGGCTCTTCATGTCCAGGAAGAACATGGTGAGGCCCTTGTGCTTGGCTACGGTCGGATCGGTACGCGTGAGCAGGATGCCGTAGTCAGAGTAGTGTGCGCCCGAGGTCCAGATCTTCTGGCCGTTGATGATCCAGTCGTCGCCCTTCTTCTCGGCGCGGGTGCGCAGGCCCGCGACGTCGGAACCGCCGGCGGGTTCGGAGAACAACTGACACCAGACCTTTTCGCCTGACGCCAGCGGCGGCAGATACTTGCGCTTCTGCTCTTCGCCGGCGAACGCCATCATGGTCGGTCCGCACATGCCGTGGCCGATGATGAACATGCCGGAGAGCTTGCCGAACGGGCCCTCTTCCTGCTGCCAGATCACGCGCTCGATCGGGGAAGAGCCGCGGCCGCCATATTCCTTCGGCCAGTGCAGGCAGGCCCAGCCGGCGTCGGCCTTCTTCTTCTGCCAGGCTTTTGCCACTTCAAGGATGTTGGCGCCCTTGAGTGCGGTGCGGCCGAGCGAAGACTTTCGAAGCTCTTCCTCGTACTGCTTCGGCGCGTTGGCTGAAATCCACGCCTTGGCCTCTGTGCGGAACGCGGCTTCCTGCGGGGTGTCGTCGAAGTTCATGATCTCAATCCTCGGCGGCTTCGTAGGATGGGTAGAGCGAAGCGAAACCCATCGTTCTCGGCCTGCGGTTTGATGGGTTTCGCTGCGCTCTACCCATCCTACAATTCCAACTTTAAGCCGCGTTCTTCTTGCGCATGCGGTCGATCAACTGGTCTTCCCAGTACGACAGGCTGCCGAGCGTCAGCGCGGTGGCGTTGGCGCGGCGGTAGTACATGTGGCAGTCGAACTCCCAGGTGAAACCCATGCCGCCATGGACCTGGATGTTGTTCTTGGAGCAGTGCTGGAACGCCTGCGTCGCGCTGATCCGCGCGGCGGCGGCGGCTTCAGGGAGTTCCGACGCATTGGTCGAGAGCGCCCAGGCGCCGTAATAGCAGTTCGAACGCGCCAGCGTTGCCGAGACGTACATGTCGGCGAGGATATGCTTCACCGCCTGGAACGAGCCGATCGGCCGGCCGAAAGCGATACGGTCGAGCGCATAGTCGCGGCCCATTTCGAGGGCGCGATCGGAACCGCCGACCTGCTCGAATGCGAGCAGGACCGCAGCACGGTCGAGCACCTGGCTCAGGATGCTCCAGCCTTCGCCGGCGGCACCAAGCGGCTCGGCCTTGGCGTTCTTGAAGGTGAGTTCAGCCTGGCCCCGGGTGAGGTCGACGTTGGTCAGTTCCTTGGCCTCGACGCCGCCAGCTTTGAGATCGACCAGGAACAGCGAGATATCGGAATCGCGGCCCGTGGAGCCGGTGCGCGCGGCGACCACGGCGAAATCGGCAATGGCACCATCCGGCACCGGCTTCTTCACGCCGGTGAGCGTACCGCCGGAGGCCTGCAGCTTGATCGCCTTCGGCGACGGATTGCCCTTGCCTTCGAACAGCGCCAGTGTGCCGATCGCGTCGCCGGACGCGATCTTCGGCAG
>DATCXE010000276.1:0-3668 GCA_036565985.1 Bradyrhizobium sp. | reverse complement strand
CGGCTCGTTGCAGCCGAAGGCGGTAAGCAGCGCCGCGCTCGCGTTGAGCACGCCGGGGCCGGGCACCACGCTGAAGACGCCGGGCTTGCCCGATGAGCGCGCATAGCCGAACGCCATGTAGCCGCAGGCCTGCTCGTGCCGCGCGCCGATCACCTTCAACTGCGCCTGATGAAAGGCGTCGAACAGGCCGTAAATCTGCGCGCCGGGCAGGCCGAACACGGTGTCGACGCCGTGCGCGACGAGGCCATTGACGATCGCTTCGCCGCCGGAGGTTGAGGTCATTGTGTTATCCACTCGCTTGCAGGATTGATCAGGCTTCGTCGGCCACGCCGTTCTTCAGCACGCCGACCCCATCGGCTTCAACCTCGATGACGTCGCCGGGCTTGAGATAGCGCGGCGGATCGAACCGCGCGCCGGCGCCGGTCGGCGTTCCCGTCACGATGACGTCACCGGGCACCAGCGTGGTGAAGGTCGAGAGATAGTTGATGAGGTATCGAAAGCCGAAGATCAATCGTCCGGTGCGGTCGTCCTGCCGCGTCTCGCCATTGACCCGCGTCGTCAGGCGGATGTCGGCGATCTGGCTCTCATTGGTGTAGGGCACCAGCCACGGGCCGAGGCTGCCGGTGGAATCGAAATTCTTGCCCTGCGTGACGTTGAACTTGGCGTGCCGCACCCAGTCGCGGATGGTTCCTTCGTTGCACAGCGTGACGGCGGCGATGTGATCCAGCGCGTCAGCCGCCTTGATGTGCCGGCCGGCCTTGCCGATGACGAGCACCAGTTCGCCCTCGTAATCGAGCTGCGCCGAAGCGCGCGGGCGGACCAGCGGCGCGTTGTGGCCGACAAAGGAGCGCGGCGTCCGCATGAACATGCTCGGATATTTCGGGGCGTCCTGGCCGTCCTTGTATTCGGCGTTGCGGTCCGGGTAATTCACGCCGATGCAGATGATCTTTTCCGGCGAGGGGATCGGCGGCTGCCAGGCGATCGCATCGAGCGCGTGATCCGGCGAGCGCTTCGCGCCTTCCTCGGCCAGCTTCATCAGGGCGCCGGCGGCGATGGCCTCGCGCAGCGTCGGATAATCTTTCCCGAAACGCGCGGAGAGATCGACGATGCCGGCATCGGTCACGGCGCCGTATTTGGTGGTGCCGTTAACGGTGAAGGTGGCGAGACGGGGAGAGGCCATTTTCTATTCCATCAATCCGCAATCGTGACATCGGCGACGAAGGCCGGCTCGCGCACCGCCTGGCCCGTGAATGGCGTTCCCTCCTCGAACCAGGAGCGCGGCGCGGGTGCACCCCACAACGTCTGCCGGCGCGGGTCCTTCAGCGACCAGCGCAGCGGTTCGTGGTCGTGGTCGCCGGTGAAATAGTCGCTGGTATAGAGCTCGAGGCGGTGGCCGTCGGGATCCCTGACATAGAGGAAGAATGCGTTCGAAATGCCGTGACGGCCCGGGCCGCGCTCGATGTTCTTGAGGTAGCCGCTGGAGGCCATCACGTCGCACAGATGCAGGACATTCATCGCCGTCGGCACCCAATAGGCGAAGTGGTGCAGGCGAGGGCCGCGGCCGTTGGTGATGGCGAAGTCATGAACATTGCCCTTGCGGTGCATCCAGGCCGCCGCGATCCGCCCGTTCGGCCCGTCTTCCTCACCATATTCGGTGAGGCGGAAGCCGAGCCGGGCGTAGAAGTCAACGGTGTTTTGAACTTCCGGAGCGAAGACGTTGAAATGATCGAGCCGCTGCGGATGGCAGCCCTTGTAGAGGTCGTAGCGCCGCAGGAGATGCGGGCGCTTCTCCATCGTCGCATAGAGTTCGAGCTGGAATCCGGCGGGATCGGTGAATTGCAGGGTGCGGCCCTGGAACGGCTGATCGGTAAACGCATAGGTGATGCCGTTTTCGGAAAAGAAACTCGCCGCCTTGTCGAGATCGTCGTCATCGCCGACCCTGAAGCCGAGACGGCTGCAGGCGGCCACCGGCGCCTTCCGCAGCACCAGCGAGTGATGCTGATGCTCTTCGGAGCCGCGCAGGTACACCGCATTGTCGTTGGCGTCCTCGACATGGAGGCCGACGGTGGTCTCGTAGAACGCACGGCTCTTGTCGAGATCGGTGACGTCGAGCACGGCGTGGCTGCAGCGGATGATGTTGAAGGGGGGATCGAAGACGTGCGTTGGAACGGGCATGTGGTTTCCCTGATTGAGGCGTCATTCCGGGGCGATGCGAAGCATCGAACCCGGAATCTCGAGGTTCCGGGTCTGGTCCTTCGGACTATCCCGGAACGACGGTGTTACACTCCCAGCTTCTGAATCTTGTGCGTCCCGCGGGCGAGCGAGACGTGCTTGGTTTCCATGTAGAAGTCGAACGAATAGTCGCCGCCATCGCGGCCGATGCCTGATGATTTCATGCCGCCGAACGGCGTCGGCAGATGGCGGACGTTTTCGGAGTTGAGCCAGATCATGCCGGCCTCCAGCGCATCCGCCACCCGCAGCGCCCGGCCCATGTCGCCGGTCCAGACATAGCCGGCGAGACCATACTGCACGCCATTGGCGATCTCTGTGGCGTCTTTCTCGTCCTTGAAGGGGACCACGGTCAGGAAGGGCCCGAACACTTCCTCCTGCGCCACCCGCATCTTCGAATGCGCTGACGTCACCAGCGTCGGCTGCACATAGTGCCCGCCACCGGGGCCGTCATGCGGCCCGCCGCCAACCGCGATGGTGGCGCCGTCCTTCCTGGCGACGTCGAAATAGCTGCAGACTTTTGCCAGATGCCGCTCGTGGATCAGCGGTCCGACTTCGGTGACGGGATCGAGGGGATGCCCGACCTTCAGCATCTTCACCCGCGCGGTCAGCTTTTCGATGAACTTTTCGGCGATGCTTTCCTGGATCAGCAGCCGGCTTGATGAGGTGCAGCGCTCGCCGTTGAGCGAATAGATCATGAAAACCACCGCATCGAGCGCCCGCTCCAAATCCGCGTCGTCAAACACGATCACGGGATTCTTGCCGCCGAGTTCGAAATGCACGCGCTTCAGGGTGGGCGCGCCCTGCGCCATGATAGCGGAGCCGGTCGAACTCTCGCCGACGAAGCCGATCGCCTTGATCGCGGGATGCTCGGTCAGCGCCTTGCCGGCTTCCTCGCCCATGCCGTGGACGGTGTTGAGCACGCCGTCGGGCAGGCCGGCCTGTTTCGCGAGCTTGGCCAGCAGGTCCGCCGTCACCGGCGACCATTCCGCCGGCTTGTGCACGACGGTGCAGCCGGCGGCGAGTGCTGGCGCGATCTTCCAGGTCGACAGCATGAACGGCGTGTTCCACGGCGTGATCACGCCCACAGGGCCGATCGGCACCCGGGTCGAGATGTTCCAGTGCTCCTCGCTCGGCGTGTTGAGGCCGTCGCGGGCCTCAGTGCATTTGTCGGCGAAGAAGCGGAAGTTTTCCGCCGCCCGGATCGCGGCCTTGGCCATGAAGCGATGCGCCTGGCCGGTGTCGATGCATTCCAGCACCGCGATGTCGTCGGCGTTGTCCTCGATGGCGTCGGCCACGCGATGCAGCAGTTTCTTCCGCATCGCCGCCGGCATGTCGCGCCAGGATTTGAAGGCAAGGCTCGCGGCGGTCGCGGCGCGGTCGATGTCTTCGGCACTGCCGCGGGCGACGGACGCAAGCACTGCGCCATCGACCGGGGA
>DATCXE010000273.1:0-2050 GCA_036565985.1 Bradyrhizobium sp. | reverse complement strand
CTTCCCGCAGACCGACGAGGTCCGCAAGGCGCGCGCCGCGCACGTGAAAGGCACCCTGAGCGACTCCGATTACAACGCCTTCCTGCAGAAGGAGACAGAGGCCGCGGTACGTTGGCAGGAGGAGATTGGCATCGATGTGCTCGTCCATGGCGAGTTCGAGCGCAACGACATGGTGCAGTATTTTGGCGAGCAGCTCGCGGGCTTCGCCTTCACCACAAACGGCTGGGTGCAATCCTACGGATCGCGCTACGTCCGCCCGCCGGTGCTGTTCGGTGATGTCTCACGCACGAAGCCCATGACGGTCGAATGGTGGCGATATGCGCAGTCGCTGACAAAGAAGCCGATGAAGGCGATGCTGACCGGTCCCGTCACCATCCTGAACTGGTCGTTCGTCCGCGACGACATCCCGCGCAGCGAGGCGTGCCGGCAGATCGCGCTGGCGATCCGCGACGAGGTCGCCGATCTCGAGGCGGCAGGCGGCGGCATGATCCAGATCGACGAGGCGGCACTGCGCGAAGGCCTGCCGCTGCGGAAATCCGAATGGAAGGCGTATCTCGACTGGGCTGTCGAGGCTTTCCGCCTCTGCTCGTCCGGCGTGCGCGACGAGACGCAGATCCACACCCACATGTGCTATTCGGAATTCAACGACATCATCGACGCCATCGGCGCGATGGACGCCGACGTGATCTCGATCGAGACCTCCCGCTCGAAGATGGAGTTGCTCGATGCGTTCAGGGATTATCGCTACCCGAACGAAATCGGCCCCGGCGTCTATGACATCCATTCGCCGCGGGTGCCTGCTATCGACGAGATGACCAGCCTGCTCTCGCTGGCGCGAAAGCGACTTAGCGACACCCAGATCTGGATCAATCCGGATTGCGGATTGAAGACCCGCAAATGGGAGGAAGTGCAGCCAGCCCTCGTCAACATGGTCGCCGCCGCCCGCGAATTGCGCGGGTCCGCCTAGCGCGGGCAATTTCCCGCCTCTAGTGTGGCGCCGCAGATGATCAGGGAGACCTCAATGCGCTTCTGGATTCAATGCACGGCCTTCGAGACGGGGCGGCCCATCCACATCAATATTGCGCTCGTCGGCAGCATGTCGCGCGACGGCGAGCGCACCGTTCTCACCTATGTGGGCGACGGGCAGACCATCGACGTGACCGAAACGCCGGAGCAGATCCTCGAACGCCACTTCGCACCAATGGAAAAGGCGTGAGTCGCGCCGCGACGTCACCGCCGTCATTGCGAGCACAGCGAAGCAATCCATCTATCCCCGTGTTGAGGTATGGATTGCTTCGCTGCGCTCGCAATGACGGCGATTTCAGTCCCCGGTCTGCAATTCCCCAAAGCGCTCCCAGGTCCTGCCGTTGAAGCGCATGAACTGCATCTGGTCGACCGGCACGTGGTCGGTCGCTGAGGTATTGACCTTGATGCCCGGCAACAGCATCGGCAATTCGAGATCCTTGATCGAATAGGCCTGCTTCAGGATGTTCTCGGTCGACAGATCGTTGCCGCAGGCTTTGAGCACGGCCTCCAGCACCATCGCGCTGTTGTAGGCATTGACGTAGTTGGTGTCGTGCTGATCGCCGTCGGGGACGTATTTGCCCATGAACTCGCGCCAGCCCTTGACGCCGGCGTCGTCCTGCCAGGCAGGATCGTCGGGGTCCTTGACGTAGGCGGTGGAGAGAATGCCGGTGCCGGCCTCGACGCCCGCCGGCTCCATCACCGTGGAGATCCACACCGCGACGTTGGAAAGGAACGTCATCGGCCGCCAGCCGATCTCGAACGCCTTTCGGATCGACTGCGCGGCGAATTTCGGCGTGGCCGCGATCACGAACACGTCGGCGCCGGAGGCCTTCAGCTTCACGATCTGGGAGTCGATCGTGGGGTCTGATATTTCGTAAGTCGCCCCGGTGACGACGGAATCGTATTTCTCGCCGAGCACGTCCTTCAGGCCTGCGAGATAGTCGCGGCCGAAATCGTCGTTCTGCGAAATGACGGCGAATTTCGCGTTCGGGTTCTTCGCCAGCGCATGGCGTGCGTAGAGCCG
>DATCXE010000260.1:0-9351 GCA_036565985.1 Bradyrhizobium sp. | reverse complement strand
GGCGGCGGCGGCAAGCCGCCGCTGCACCGGCGTTCGAGCGACAATGAATTCCGCGACGTGCTTGGCAAGGGTCTTGCGAGCGCTCGCCACAACATGGTCACCGTCGGGATCTTCTCCATTGTGGTCAATTTGCTGGTGCTGGCCATACCGATCTATTTGTTCAACATGTCCGATCGCGTGCTGACCAGCCGCAGCACGGACACGCTGGTGATGCTCACGATCATCGTGATCATGGCGATCGGGGCGCACGTGCTGATGGACATGATGCGCCGCTTCATCCTGATGCGGGTGGCGGTCGAGACCGAAGCCAAACTGGGCGGGCCGGTGCTGAGCGCCGCCGCCAAATCCGCGCAGAGCGGCTCCAGCCGTGAATTCCAGACGCTGGCCGACCTGCAGCACCTCCGCGCGTTTCTCACCGGACCTGTATTGTTGACGATGTTCGATGCGCCGGTCGCGCCGGCCTATTTCGCCGTCGTCTTCCTGATCCATCCGCAACTGGGGTTCATCGTGCTGGGCTCGGGCGTAGCCCTCATCGTGGTTGCGTTGTTGAACCAGCGGGTCACCGCGGTTCCCTTCAACCAGGCAAACAATTACGGCGCGAGGGCGAACCTGACGGCGGAATCGATGGCCCGCAACGCCCAGGTCATCAATGCGATGGGCATGATACCGGAGGGCGTGCAGGTGTGGGGCCGCGAAACCGTGGAGTCCCTGAAGGCGCAGGTGATCGCGCAGGACCGCAACATCATGATGACGGGACTTTCGAAATTCCTGCGACTGTGCACCCAGATCGCGATCCTGGGCTGGGGCGCATGGCTGGCGCTGGAAAGCCATGTCACCAGCGGCATGGTCATTGCCGCGTCGATCGTGGCAAGCCGCGCACTGGCGCCGCTGGAAGGCACCATCGAAGGATGGCGCAGCTTCGTGCAGGCGCGTTCCGCCTACGCCCGGATCAAGTCGCTGCTGCTGAACTCTCCGCTCAACATGGAGCGGCTCCGCCTGCCACGTCCGGCCGGATACCTCAACGTCGAGCGTATTCTCTATGTGCCGCCGCCGAACAAGAAGGTGATTCTCAACGGCATCAGCTTTCAACTGAAGCCCGGAGAGTCGCTTGCGATCGTCGGAGATTCCGGCACCGGGAAGACCATGCTGGCGCGTATGCTGGTCGGATCCATCATTCCGACCGCCGGCAGCGTCAGGCTGGACATGATGGACCTGCGCAACTGGGATCCGCGCCAGTTCGGCGAGAGCGTCGGCTATCTGCCGCAGGATGTGCAATTGTTCCCCGCAACGATCAAGGCCAACATCGGCCGGATGCGCGAAGATGCCCGCGACGAGGATGTCTTCGACGCGGCCGAGGCCGCCGACGTGCACGAGCTGATCTCGGGCTTCGCCCAGGGCTACGAGACCGTCGTCGGCATGGACGGCAGCCCGCTGTCGGGCGGTCAGCGCCAGCGCATCGGGCTGGCGCGTGCGTTTTACGGCAATCCACGCCTGCTTGTGCTCGATGAGCCGAATTCGAACCTCGACGCCAATGGCGAGCGGGCGCTCGCCAAGGCACTCCTGCGTGCCAAGGAAAAGCAGATCACGGTGGTGACGATCACCCAGCGCGCGGCGCTGCTCATGAGCGTCGACAAGATCATGATCATGCATCAGGGCGCCGTGCAGGCGTTCGGAAGCCGCGAAGAGATCATTCCGATGATTATCGGCGGCAAGCCGAACAATGTCCCGCCGGGGCCGGGCGATCCGCCTTCGTTGAACTGACGGGGATTGACAAGAGCGAGGTTACGCGATGGCCAAGCGAGAAATTGCGGACCGCGCCGTCATGACAGACGGTACCTGGTACGATTCGCTGCCGCGATCGACCAGACTTCCGACGATCGCCGGTGTGCTGATCATGGCCGTGGTCACGATGGGATTCGGCGTATGGGGCAACGTGGCACCGATCGCCGGCGCGGTCGTCGCCTCGGGCGTTTTCGTCGTTACCGGTCAGAACAAGATCATCCAGCATCTCGAGGGTGGCGTGATCCGCGAGATCTACGTGCGCGAAGGCGACACCGTGGAGGCCGGACAGTTGCTGCTCGAACTTGACGACACCGCGGCGAGCGCCGAGTTGCAGCGGCTGTTCCTGCGGCGCATCAGGCTGTCGGCCATGGATGCAAGACTGCAGGCCGAGATGCGGGAGGAACCTGAGATCAAGCTTCCCGCCGAGATTGGCGATTGGCTGAGCAGGTCGCCCGAGGTGAAGGAAATCGTGGACAGTCAGCAGATGACGTTCACGGCTCGCCGCAACAACCTCAACAGCGACATCAAGAGTATCGACGAGAGCATCAAGGCGCTGGACGAACGGATCCGGGGATCGCGCGTGCAGCTGGACGCGGTCAAGCGCCAGATCGCCCTGCTCGATGAGGAAATCGAGGTCAAGGACCGCCTGGTGCAGGCCGGACTGGTGCGCAAGCCGGAACTGATGGTGCTGCAGCGGACCAAGGCCAACCTGGAAGGCGAGGTCGGCCGCATCATGGGCGACATCGGCGACGCCAAGGAACGGGTCGCCCGGGCCGTCGAGCAGATCAACGGCGTGCGCAAGACCGCGATCAAGACCGCCGTCGAGCAGATGCACGAGGTCCGGGGTGAACTCGCCGACGTCCGCGAGCGGATGCTCAGCGCCAAGGGCGTGCTCGACCGGGTCCGCGTTACGGCGCCGGTCTCGGGCGTCGTGGTGAAGCTGCGCTATCACACGCGGGGCGGCGTGGTCGAGGCTGGCAAGAACATCATGGAACTGTTGCCGCTGAAGGACGAACTCATCATCGAGGCGCGGCTGCGGCCGCAGGACATCGACAGCGTGAAGCACGGGCAGCAAGCGATGGTGCGGCTGACGGCGCTGAACCAGCGCATCACGCCGATGGTCTCCGGCGACGTCGTGTATCTGTCGGCCGACACCCTGGCCGACGAAAAGAAGTCCCAGCAGGTCGGGCCGACCGACATCTATCTCGTCCGCGTCAGGCTCAACCGTGAAGAAAGCATGGCGCTCCCGGGTTTCAGCCCGACGCCCGGCATGCCGGCCGAGGTCTACATCAAGACGGCGGAGCGGACGTTCTTCCAGTACATCGTCCGGCCGATCCACGACAGCATGATGCGCGCGTTCCGGGAGCGCTAGAGCATGATCCGGAAAAGTGGGAACCGGTTTTCCGAGAAGATCATGCTCAAATAAAGAAGGCTCACAACGAGCAACCTGAACATTGGAAAAGGCGTCCGCCGTGCATATCGACATTATCGACACTTTGTCCTCCCTGGCCAGGCTCGAGGATAACTGGAACGCCGTCTACGAGGCGGATGACGAAGCGCAGGTATTCCTGTCATGGAAATTTCTGAACGGCTTTCTGTCTCATACCTCGGGGGCATGGTTCATACTGGCGGCAAAGGCCGACGAGGCCGCGGATACTCCCTACGTTGCGTTCTTTCCGTTGCGCTTGAACACCACGATCAACAACGCCGATGTGTTCCATGAAATCAGGATGGCGGGCGCCGGCGATTACACCGGCATCGTTTGCAGGCGGGATGCGGAGAACAAGGTCATTCCCGCCTTTGCCCGATACATCAGGAAGATGAACTGGACGCGCTTCGGCCTTGATAATCTGCGGATGTCGGAGCGGCGCGTGCGGCTGCTGCTGGCCTGCTTTCCGAAAGCAGCGTTTCGCTCGACCGAAATCGACATGGTCAGCAAGTTTGATGGGATAGACCTCCGCCTCTGCCCATACGTGACGCTGCCGAACGACTGGGATGGCTATCTGGAATCGTTGAGCGCCAACACGAGGCAGAAGATCCGGCGGCTCCTCAGGCTCGTCGACACGACAGGTGAATATCGCATCACCGTTGCCACGCCGGAGACATTCGCGGCGGATCTCAAGACCTTGCTGCGGTTCTGGGAGGCAAGGTGGCGTTCCCGCAAGGGGGATCGGATGGACGGGCTCGTTCGTTCGAACGAGGTTATACTGACGCGCAGTTTCCAATCCGGCCTGCTTTACCTGCCGACCTTCTGGCACGGCGACCGGCCGGTTGCCGCGCTGGCCACGCTGGTGGACCAGCGCAAGCGGACGTTCTCGTTCTACATGACGGGACGCGATGAGACGTTCGACGGCCCGCCATCGGGTGTGATCCTGCACTCCTTCAGCATTCGCCACGCGATCGCGAACGGCTTTACCGAATATGACTTCCTGCGCGGCAACGAGCCGTACAAATATTCGTTCGGTTGCGCGGAACGCAAGCTCCGCCCCACCATTCTGGAAACGAGGAACGGGAGAAATCTCGGTGGCAGGATCGACCCGCGTGGCATCCCGGATGTCCTGCAACAGGCGACCGAGTTGCACCGGAAGGGTCAGTCGGCCGATGCCGAAGCAGGCTATCGTCACATTCTGGATGTTCAGCCGAATCACGCCGATGCGTTGCATCGGTTGGGTCAGTTGCTGGCGGCGAAGGGCGACTTCGCCGCGGCCAAGCGACTGTTCCGGACCCTCACGACCGTTCGCCCCGACGCTGCCAAGGCCTGGCAGTGTCTGGGTCAGGTCTGTGAAAGCCTCGGCGAGCACGAGGAAGCGCTGCGCCAGCACCTCGAATTCATGCGACTGCAGCCGGCACTGGCGGACGGGTTCGTCGCCGTCGCCCGATGCATGGTCAAGCTCGGGCGGATGGAGGAGGTCAACGCCGCTCTGCTGGCCGCGATCGAACCGGGGAGCGCAACGGCCGGGAACTGGCGCAATGGACGGAGCGCAGCGGAGCGAAACACTGCAAGCCGGCATTCAATTTCGGCGTAGCACCGAATAACCATCGCGTCGCCGTGCGCATCGCGGATAGCGTGATCGAACGTTCCAGGGAGCAAGCATCCCTGAGTGCTCAGGGCCATTTGGATGATTGCAATGGTTGTCGGTCGGAAGACACCAGACCCGCCCGACGAGCAGCCGCCGGCGCCGCAACTGACGCGCGTCAGGATGAGCGCGCTCGGCGCGATGCGGTGCCCGAATCTCGCCGGCAGGGAAGGCGTTGTCGTCGGCGCTGGCCGATATCGCAGCACCGTCCGCGTCATGTTCGACGGTTTCAAGTCGCCGACGTCGTTGCACGCTACCTACGTCGAAGCCGTGGTCGAGCAAGGGCCTTCACCCCGCATTCGGACCCCCTGACGGAAGCAATCGTCCTGCGCCTGTCAGGCCGCCGTCGTCGTGGCAGATCGATCTTCCGGCATCATTGAACGATCTTCCACGCCGGTCGCCTCGATGCAGAGTTTGAGCGCCCCGCCCAGGCTGGCGGCAGCCAGGTCGGCCCTGGCGCCTTCGCGGAGGCTTTCCAGCGCCGCGGGATCCATATCCTTGATGCAGCAAGCCAGAATGATTGTCGCCGTCGGCAATTTGCGGCGAAGCCGGCGCACGGCGTAACGCATGTGAGCCGGGGTGCCGGCGTTCATGTAGACCAGACAGACGATCGCCACTCCGGCTGTCTCCAGCCGGAAGATGTTGGCGGTCGACAAGGCTTCGGCTCCCTCCACGCGGGCCGGCAAGCCGTGCGCGGTCGAGAGCTGACCGAGCATGATGGCGGCGGCTTCATCGATGAGGCTTTGCCCGGCCACGCAGAGGACGGGATGCGGGCCCTGCCATTCGGAAGGCAGATCTTCCCTGGCGAGAACCGGCAAATTCTCGTAGGGCGCATTTTCGGACACGCTCTCTACCGCCGACGTCGCCTCCGCATCGGTGGTAGGAGTAATCTTGGGCGGCGGACGGTCGTCCTGTTCCGAAATGTTATCGGTGAATTCGCTGACAGCGTCTCTTATCTTCACCATGCGCTCATGATCCAGCGCGCCGCGCTCGGCGTCGGCCTGCGCCAGTTGCAATCCCTTCAGGGCGACTTCGTCATAGTAGGAACTGAGCGATCGCTCCTTCAGAAATTCTTCGGCCTTTTCGGCCGCTTCGGTCGGATCGCCGGCGAGCATCCGCTGATAGAATATCTCGGGCGGAGAGAGGGCAGGCCGGTCTCCGAACATGACATCGAGGAACTCCAGGCGTTCGACATGGCGCCCGAGCACGACCAGGCAGACCGTAAGCGGCGTCGCCAGCACAAGGCCGATCGGACCCCAGAGCGCGGTCCAGAACGTTGCCGATGCGACCACCGCGACAGGCGAGAGACCCGTGCTGTGTCCATAGACCATCGGTTCGATCACGTGCCCCACGATTGGTTCGACCACCACAAACAACGCAACGGTCCAGAGCAGCATCGACCAGGTGGGATCGACCGCCAGCGCGAGCGCCAGTGGAAACGCCGCCGCGATGACCGCGCCAATGTAGGGCACGAAGCGCAACACGCCCGCCAGGATTCCCCACAGGACCGCGCTTGGAACGCCGATCACCCAGAGGCCGATTCCGATGATGACGCCGAACGTCGCGTTGAGGAGAAGCTGAAACAGGAACAGCCGGCTGAGGCGGCTGGCTGCATCGTCGAGGGCTGCCGTCGTGCGTTGCAGGTCGTGCGAACCGGCCAGCCGGATCAGGCGGTTACGAAGGTCCTCGCGCTGCAGCAAAATGAAGATGACAAAGATGACTATGATACCCGTCGTTGCCAGCGGATGAAGCAGCGGAGAAATCAGGCTTTGCAAACTCGCCAGCGCACCCGGGTCGGGCTGAAGCACTTCCACGGGAACGGGTTTGGGTGGCGTCCCTTGCGGGCTTGCGCCGGATCCCAATGCGGTTGGCGCCCCCTTTGCAGCCTCCTTGGGCTTGTCCAGTTCCTTGCTCAGGTCCTTCAGCATGCCGGAGGCGCGTTCGAGCGTGCCGCGACCGGCGGTGGTGTCACGGAATGACTGGATCTTTTCGCTGATCGTGGACTGATACCGCGGCAGATCCCCGGCCAGTTGCGCCAGTTGGGTGGCGAGCAGGCTTCCGAGCGCAAAGATGAGCGCGAAGGCGATGACGACCACGCTCACGACAGCCAACCCGCGCGGGATGCGCACCCGCTGAAGCAGCCCCACCAGCGGCGCCAGCACGAAACTGAGCAGGATGGCCAAAGCTATCGGTATGATGATGTCGCGGCCAAAATACAGCACCATCACAATGATGGCTGCGAGGATCGCCGTCGCCACTGCGCTCAGCAGGGAAATCAGTTCGTCTGCCGTTCGCGCCTTGAAAGGCTGTCTGATCACAACGGGTCTCTACGCAGGGGAAGCCACGGAATGCTTAACCCCAGCATTTCCAGTTGGTTCCAACGATTGCCGACGGGCACTTCGATGCCGGGGGCGGGCAGTCACTGCGCCAGCGGCAGGCCGAGGCGGCCCACGCCCGGCAGCTTCAACGCAGGCCGGCGGATGTCGAGCCCCATGACACCGCCGAAGAAGTTGAGTTCGATCCCCTCGATCCATCCGACCGTCAGCCCGAGATAGCCGCCGAGGGAAGCAAACACGCCGGTGCGCGACGCGGTGAAGCCGTACCAGTCGCCGTGATACGGAAAGTCCTTGCCGATCGCCGTTGGCGGCAGCACGGCGTTCAATTCAGGTACCGCGTCCAGGATTGCCTGGATGAACGTGTTGGAGTTCGGACCGGGCCAGGGGCTGTAGTCGCCATAGGCCTTGAACCTGTAGCTCTCGATGACCGAACGAATTTTGGGAATGAGAGCTTCAGCCGCTTCGCCATCGACGCTCACGACCGTTTCAGGGACTGCGCCGAACCATCTGCCGTCGGCGAGAAATCCGTCGATCCGGATCGGTTCGCCCCAGGCCGTGTAATCGTAGCGGCTGTAGCTGACGGCGCCGCGCTCCTTGACGACGATCCAGGTATGAACCGCGAAGATGCCGCGCCAGCGCACGGTGCGCGCCGCGAACACCCTGATCAGGGCCTGCGAATGGTCGGAAGCCTTCGGCAGCAGGCCTGCGCTGGAGCGATCCGCGGTCTGCCAGTTTTCCCGCCGCTCGCCGAGCAAATAGATCACGGCGGAATAGGCCAGGGGAACGAGCACGAGCAGGATGAAGATCAGCAGGTATCTTTTCACGGGCGGGATCAACGGGAACGCTGGCGGAGCACTCCAATGTAGTTGCCGCAATCGCGTTTTCCAGCCTGGCGGCCCTAGGGCCCAGGTTTGTGCCTCGACGACCGGACCGGCCATCGCGGCTCCGCGTCGGCCGGGCGGCCCGTCGCCGCCTTATCCGCCGATCAGGACCCGTTCAGTTCAGAGGCAGCCAGGTCAGATCGCCGGAGTTGCCGCAGCTGTTGCAGTGGGCAGGCAGGTCGAACGTGTTCGCAAGCTGCCATTCCTGCGACTCGTTGCTCCATTGAACGGTCGCGGAACAGGTGATGTCATCGGACTGGCAACTGGAGCAGACCGGCGTCGCGCGCGTGGCCCGGGTTTCGTGATGCCGCGCGGCCGGAGCCGCCTCCGGCGCCTGTTCGAATGGATTGCGAAGCAAAGTAAGTCTCAAGATGCGCCCCCGATCATCCCAAAGTTCATTATCGAACATAACTCTAGACGGTTTGGCTGTCTTCGGCGCGCGGCGCGCCTGCCTGTGGAATTCACCAGAATTTAATGATTCGCAAGACGGCTACCTTATGGCGATCGATATCGGTCCGGATAACGGATAATCTGGGTTTTTACGAAGGCCGCCGGGAGCCGGACCGCGGGAACCGGGCTTCCCGCCAAACGTTCATTTTCGCGGTCGGCGAGCGCTGGCCCGTAAACCTTTATCCGTTTCCTGAGCGCTCCGAGGTGTCGACTGCTCCAAAGCTCATCCATCCTCCTGCCCGGCGACACCGTCTGGAAAAAGTGCAAGACGGGCCGGCTGGCCGTCCTGAACGACGCTGCCGCCTATTTCGCCGCGCTGCGCGAAGCTTTGCTGCTCGCCACGCATCAGGTCTATGTCATCGGCTGGGACACCCACAGCCAGACCCGCCTTGTCGGGCCTTCCGGCCATGCCGACGACGGGTTTCCCGAAGAACTCGGTCCGTTCCTCAAGGCGTTGCTGAAAGCGAGGGCCGAACTGCGGATCGACGTCCTGAGCTGGGATTTTCCGGCGCTCTATGCTGCCGAACGTGAGTGGAATTCCACGGCGAAGTTCACGACAGGCACGTCGGACCGGCTTCGCTTCTGTTTCGATGCCAGCCTTCCGCTCGGCTCTGCCCAGCACCAGAAGATCGTCGTCATCGACGGGGCGGTCGCATTTTCGGGTGGGCTCGACCTGACGATCCGGCGCTGGGACACCAGCGAGCACGCCGCCGTTCATCCGCTCCGGGCCGATCCCGACGGCAAGCCATACCCGCCGTTTCACGATGTCCAGTGCATGGTCGATGGCGAAGCCGCTGCCGCCCTTCTGCAACTGGTCGAGAGCCG
>DATCXE010000523.1:0-2535 GCA_036565985.1 Bradyrhizobium sp. | reverse complement strand
GTCTCGATCCCGAGCGGGGCGTGGGTGGCCGCGATGATGATGCCGCCGCCTGCGAGATGGTTGCCCATCACCCCGACAAACAGTTCCTGCCCGGCGGCATCGAGCGCCGAGGTCGGTTCGTCCAGAAGCCAGACCGGCCGCCGCACCACGAGCAGGCGGGCGATGGAAAGCCGCCGCCGCTGGCCGGCCGACAGAAATGCCGCCGGCAGATGCGCGGCGTGACCCAAGCCCACCGCCTTGAGGCATTGGCCGATGTCGTCCAAATCGCCCCCAAGGAAATCGCGCCAGAACGACAGGTTTTCCGCAACGCTCAGCGCGGGTTTCAGCGCATCGCGATGGCCGAGATAATGGGATTGCTCCGGTAGCGTCAGCTCGGCCTCTCCGCCTTCGAGGGCGACCGACCCGCCGGCCGGCGCCAGCAGCCCTGCGATCAGGCGCAGCAGCGAGGTCTTGCCCGATCCGTTCGGGCCGACCACGGCCAGCACCTCACCCGACGAGGCTTCGAAATCGAGGCCGGAGAACACGTCGCGGCCGCCCCTGATGCAGTTGATTTGGCGCCCCGAGAGCCGCATTTTCCCCCTTCACAGCCCTCTGAAATTGACGGGTACCGCGTCAGAATTTGTGGGTGCCGCATTGCTGCAGCACGTTTGTCGGTGTGGCGGCGCTTCTAGAAAGATTCTATAAGCCCGGAACTTGATGCAGCACACGATCGGCGGCTGCAAGCCAAATGGGCCAGCCCTGCCGAAGGTGTTTAAGTACCCTTGCCGGGTATACCTTAAGAATTGGGATTTCCTGACATGACCTCGCTCGACAGCTTCAAATGCCGCAAGACCCTCAAGGTCGGTGGCAAGACCTACGTTTATTACAGCCTGCCCGCCGCCGAGAAGAACGGTCTGAAGGGAATTTCCAAGCTTCCCTATTCGATGAAGGTGCTGCTGGAAAACCTGCTACGCAACGAGGACGACCGCACGGTCAAGAAGGCCGACATCGTCGCGGTGTCGAAGTGGTTAAGGAAGCGCAAACTCGAACACGAAATCGCGTTTCGCCCGGCGCGCGTGCTGATGCAGGATTTCACCGGCGTGCCGGCCGTGGTCGATCTCGCCGCGATGCGCAACGCGATGCAGGCGCTCGGCGGCGATGCCGAGAAGATCAACCCGCTGGTGCCGGTCGATCTCGTCATCGACCACTCCGTGATCGTCAACTTCTTCGGTGACAACAAGGCGTTCGGCAAGAACGTGGTCGAGGAATACAAGCAGAACCAGGAACGCTACGAATTCCTGAAGTGGGGCCAGAAGGCGTTCTCGAATTTCTCCGTGGTGCCGCCCGGCACCGGCATCTGCCACCAGGTCAATCTCGAATATCTCGCGCAGACGGTGTGGACCAGGAAGCAGAAGATGACGGTCGGCAGGAAGACCGGCACTTTTGAAGTCGCCTATCCGGATACGCTTGTCGGCACCGACTCGCACACCACCATGGTCAACGGCCTCGCCGTGCTCGGCTGGGGCGTCGGCGGCATCGAGGCGGAAGCCTGCATGCTCGGCCAGCCGCTGTCGATGCTGCTGCCCGAAGTCGTCGGCTTCAAGCTCAAGGGCCAGCTCAAGGAAGGCGTCACCGCCACCGACCTCGTGCTGACCGTCACGCAGATGCTGCGCAAGCAGGGCGTGGTCGGCAAGTTCGTCGAGTTCTTCGGTCCGGGCCTGGATTTCCTCTCGGTCGCGGACAAGGCGACCATCGGCAACATGGCGCCGGAATACGGCGCGACCTGCGGCTTCTTTCCGGTCGACGCCGCCACCATCGACTATCTCAAGACTTCCGGCCGCAAGGCGGATCGCGTCGCGCTGGTTTCGGCCTACGCCAAGGCGCAGGGCCTGTTCCGCACCGCCAAGTCGGCCGATCCCGTGTTCACGGAAACCCTGACGCTCGATCTCGCGGACGTGGTGCCGTCGATGGCCGGGCCGAAGCGTCCCGAGGGCCGCGTCGCGCTGCCCGCCGTTGCCGCCGGCTTCGCCACTGCGCTGGCCGGCGAATACAAGAAGCCGGAAGGCGGCGACAACCGCTATGCGGTCGAGAACCGCGACTTCGATCTCGGCCACGGCGATGTCGTGATCGCCGCGATCACCTCCTGCACCAACACCTCGAACCCGAGCGTGCTGATCGGCGCCGGCCTGCTGGCGCGTAACGCCGCGGCCAAGGGTCTGAAAGCAAAACCGTGGGTGAAGACGTCGCTGGCGCCGGGGAGCCAGGTGGTGGCGGAATATCTTTCCAATTCCGGCCTGCAGAAGGATCTCGACAAGGTCGGCTTCAATCTGATCGGCTTCGGCTGCACCACCTGCATCGGCAATTCCGGTCCGCTGGCGGAGGAGATTTCGAAGTCGATCAACGACAACGGCGTCGTCGCCGCCGCCGTGCTGTCGGGTAACCGCAACTTCGAAGGCCGCGTCAGCCCGGACGTGCAGGCGAACTATCTGGCCTCGCCGCCGCTGGTCGTGGCTTACGCGCTGGCGGGCACCGTGACCAGGGATCTCGCGGCCGAGC
>DATCXE010000244.1:0-4546 GCA_036565985.1 Bradyrhizobium sp. | reverse complement strand
CCGCATAGAGCGATGACGAGCCGCAGATGTAGAGCCTGTTCCGCTGCTGGCCGCCAAAGCACAGATTGGCGACCGTTTCCGGAATGTGGATCTTGCCGAGGAGATCGCCGTCCGGCGTGTAGCAGCGCACGCCGTCCTCATTCGGATCGCCCCAGCCGACCGAGCACCAGAGGCGGCCGTCACGATCGCAGCGCAGCCCATCCGTGATGCTGGGCTTGGGTATATCGGCAAAGACCTTGCTGTTCAAAAGCTTTCCGGCCGCGAGATCGACGTCGAACACACGGATATGCGACGGGTTGTCCGGCCCGTCGGTGAAGCCGGTATCGCAGATATAGAGCTTCTTCTCGTCGGGCGAGAAGCAAAGGCCGTTCGGCTCCACGAAGTCATCGACCACCATCTTGAGGTCGCCGGATTTCGGATCGACCCGGTAGACGTTTTTCTTGTCCTGCTCGGGGTCGGCCTTGATGCCCTCGTAATAGCCGCCGATGCCGTAGGCGGGGTCGCAGAACCAGATCGTACCGTCGGCCGCGACGACCGCGTCGTTCGGCGAGTTCAGCTTCTTGCCATTGTACTTGTCGGCGATGATGGTGATCGAGCCGTCGAGTTCGGTCCGCGTGACGCGGCGGCCGGAATGTTCGCAGGTGATCAGGCGTCCTTCGCGATCGATCGTGTTGCCGTTGGAGTTCATCGACGGCTGCCGATAGACGCTGACGTGACCGTCATCCTCCGAGAAGCGCATGATGCGGTTGTTGGGAATGTCGCTGAAGAGAACATATCGCCCGGCCGGAAAGTAGACCGGACCTTCAGCCCAGCGGAATCCAGTCGCGACGCGTTCGACAGCCATGGTGCCGGCGAAGGCCGGAAAGCCCGTCGGTCCGAACGAAACCTTTGGCTTCTTCATCGACTCCAGTCGGGCGTCCGGATAGCGGGCGCCGGACAGCGGGCCTAGCGGCAGGGGCGGCGCTGCGGTGGTCGGCACGCCAGTCTGGCCGAGCGGCGCGACGGAGGCGGCAGAAGCCGTCTTCATGGTGACGGCGGAGGCGGCAAGTGCCGCTGCGCCTGTCAGTATCTTGCGGCGATCGAAACCGCTGCCCTGCTGTTGGGAATCGGGAAAGGTCAGTGAGCTTGTCATGATTTCCTCCCATGTTTTTTGTTGGAAGGAAAGCATCCGCCCGCAATCAGGCATAAAGCGGGCGGGCACACGATGAAACAATCAGAGATGGTGGTGCGGCGCAACAGCTCCCGGACCTTATGGTGAGGAGGCGCGTAAGCGCCGTCTCGAACCATGTAGCCCCCGCTGGCGCATCCCGGCTTTCATCCTTCGAGACGCTTGCTTCGCAAGCTCCTCAGGATGAGGTCCGGCAGAAACTGTAGCTCTGGTGGGCTAAGCGGAGCGAGCCCACCAACGGCTTTCATCGTGAATGGTGGGCACGCTGCTCTTTGCCCACCCCACACCCGCGCCTCGTGTTGATCAGATCGGATCCCAGGGGAAGATGTCCGCCGAACGGTCGAGCTTGTAGAAGGACTCCTTCAGCGCCGGCATGCCGTGTTCAGCGATGGTCTGCGGCGTCCAGCCTTCAGCGCGGTGCACCGAGCGTAGCGGGCGGTTCTGGCTGAACAGGAAAATCTCGTTCATGCGTACGCCGAAGATTTGCCCGGTAACGTCCTTGGCGGCATCGGAGAGCAGATAAGCGCAAACCGGAGCGATCTTCTCCGGACCCATCTGCTTGATCTTCTCGACCCGGGCCTTCTGGGCTTCCGTCTCGGTCGGAATGGTGCCGATCATGCGGGTCCAGGCGAACGGCGAGACGCAGTTCGAACGAACGTTGAAGCGGCCCATGTCGAGCGCGATCGACTTCGACAGGCCGACGATGCCGAGCTTGGCGGCAGCGTAGTTGGCCTGGCCGAAATTGCCGATCAGGCCCGAGGTCGAGGTGAAGTGCACGAAGGAGCCGCTCTCCTGCTCGCGGTAGATCCGCGCCGCGGCGTGAGAGACGTAGAACGAGCCCATCAGGTGCACCTTGATGACGGCCTCGAACGCTTCCACGCTCATCTTGTGGAAGATCATGTCGCGGAGGATGCCGGCGTTGTTGACCACGCCGTCGAGCCGGCCGAAATGATCGGTCGCGGTCTTCACGATCTTGCTCGCGGGGATCGCTTCGGCCACCGACTCGAAGTTGGGAACCGCGATGCCGCCGCGCTTCTTGATTTCCTCGACCACTTCCTCGGCCGGGGCCGCGCTCGAACCGGCACCGTCAGCGGCGCCACCGGGATCGTTGACGACGACCTTGGCGCCTTCGGCGGCGCAGAGCAGCGCGATCTCGCGCCCGATGCCACGGCCTGCGCCGGTGACGATAATGACCTTGTCTTGCAGTGATTTTGCCATTGGGAGTTCTCCTGTTGTCCTCCGTCATTCCGGGGCGCGCAGAGCGCGAACCCGGAACCTCGAGATTCCGGGTCTGGTCCTTCGGACCATCCCGGAATGACGGAGGTTGTTACTTCTCGTTCGTAAAGATGATCGTGCCACTCGCAGCGAACATGCCGCCGACGCCGTGACAGACCGAGATTTTCGCGTCCTTGACCTGCGCCGGCGCAATGCCGCGCATCTGCCGCACGCTTTCCTGCAGCGCGTACATGCCGTACATGCCGGAATGCATGTAGCTGAGCCCGCCGCCATTGGTGTTGAGCGGCAGCTTGCCGCCGGGGCGGGTGTTGCCGTCGGCGATGAATTTGCCGGTCTCCTCGTGCGGCATGAAGCCGAGATCGCCAAGGCCAAAAAGCGGCAGATGCGCGAAGGCGTCGTAGATCATCAGGTGGTCGACGTCCTTGTGGGTGATGCCGGCCTCCTTGAACGCGGTGGGGCCGGCGACCTTGAAGGCGCGCGAGGAGTTGAACGTCTCCATCTGGCTGACCATCGGCGTTTCCACGCTCTCGCCGGTGCCGAGAATGTAGACCGGCTTCTTCGGGAAATCCTTCGCCCGGTCAGCCGAAGTGAGGATCAGCGCGCCGCCGCCATCGGTGACGAGGCAGCATTGCAGCAGGCGGAACGGATAGGCGATCATCCGCGAGTTGAGGACGTCGGCAACCGTGATCGGATCCTTCATCATCGCGCGCGGATTCTTCGCGGCCCATTCGCGCTGCACCACGGCGACCATGGCGATCTGCTCATGGGTGATGCCGTGGGTCTTCATGTAGCGCAGCACGGGGATCGGGAACATGCTGGGCGGGCCGTAGACGCCGAACGGCGCCTCGAACTGCCCCTGCAGGCTGTCGGCGGGGATCGAGCGCGGCAATTTGCCGATCATCGACTTGCCGCTCTCGGCGTGGGTGATCAGCACGGTCTTGCAGAGACCGGCCTCGATCGCGGCGGCGGCATGGCGGACGTGCAGCATGAACGAGCAGCCGCCGACCGAGGTACCATCGACCCAGGTCGGTGTGATGCCGAGGTAATGGGCGATCTGCTGCGGCGTCTCCACCGCGGTGGCGATGCCGTCGATATCCGACAGCTTCAGTCCGGCATCGGCGATGGCGTTGAGCGCCGCGTCGGCGTGCAACTGGATCTGCGACATGTCGGGGATGACGCCGAGCTTGGTGGTCTCCGCGGCGCCGACCACCGCAACCTGATTCCTGCGCATGATGGTCAGCCTTTCGCCGGACGGAACAAGGGCAGCGTGATGGTGTCGTCGAGCTTCTCGAAGGCGACTTCGAGTTGCATGTCGAGTTCGAGCGCCTCCGGCGTCTGCGGGCAGTCGATGATGTTGCTCATCATCCGCGGGCCTTCTTCAAGCTCGACCACGGCGATGGCGTAGGGCGGCGTGAAGCCGGGTGCGGCGGGGCGATGGTTGATCACGTAGCTGTACAGCGTCGCCTTGCCGCTGGCGGCAAACGTCGACACCTTGCGCGACGCACAAGAAGGACAGAACGGGCGCGGTGGAAAATACACATTGGCGCACGCGTCGCAGCGCTGCAGCCGCAACTCACCGGCCCGGGTTCCGTCCCAAAAATGCGCCGTCTCCGGTGTCGGTTTCGGCCGCGCTCGCATCGCTTCCGCCATTGTTCGTTTCCTTTTCGCTCCCTTGCACGGACAGCCTGGTCCGCAGGTTCTGACCTTGATGCGCATTTATCCCGGGAGCGTCAACGCCTTGGCGACCGCTGATGATCTGGTATTCCGCCATCGATGATCGATTGGGATGCCTTGCCAGCGGCCCTTGTATCCCATAGAGGCAAGAGGCTAGATTGTCGCAGCGCCAGCTTGTCGCAGAACAAGAAAATCCGGGAGGAATTAATGCTGAAGAGAGTAATCGCGGCCTTGGCCGTTGGATTTGCGTTGGGTACGCCGGTATTCGCGGCCGACGCACCTTCTGAAATCAAGATTGGCACCCTTTATGCCTCGTCCGGCCGCTATGCCTCGATTTCGATGCCGGTCCACTATGCGCTGAAGCTGTGGGCCGATCAGAAGAACGCCGAGGGCGGCGTTTTCGTGAAGGCGTTCGACAAGAAAATCCCGATCAAACTCGTCGCCTATGACGACCAGAGCAACACCGCC
>DATCXE010000239.1:0-2479 GCA_036565985.1 Bradyrhizobium sp. | reverse complement strand
TGGCCATGCGCGAGGTCCCTCGATGATCCAGACGCTGCCGGCGCGATGGCGGTCGGCATGCGATGCAGCATATGTCATTCCCGGCCGGCCAATTCGTGGCGCCCGGCGCAACTTGGACGCGCAGGCGGTCCGAAAATCGCCGGCAGCGCTCAATCCTTGGTGACGCGGTCGATCTCGGCCAGGCTGGTTACCCCGTTCTTCGCCTTCTGCAGGGCCGACGCACGCAGGTCGTTGATGCCGGCGTTGCGGGCCGCCTCGGCGATCTGCATGGCATTGCCGCCCTGCAGGATGATTTTCTGGATCTCCTCCAGCATAGGCATGACCTGGTAGATGCCGACGCGACCCTTGTAGCCCTCATTGCAATGCTCGCAGCCGTGGGCCTCGTACAGGGTCAACCCGGCATCGATCTCTTCCTGGGTGAAGCCGGCCGCCAGCAGCGCGTGCGGTGGCAGATGGTGCGGCTTCTTGCAGTCGTGCAACCGCCGCGCCAGCCGCTGGGCGATCACCAGCGTCACCGACGAGGTGATGTTGTAAGGCGCAATGCCCATGTTCATCAGGCGCGAGATGGTCTGCGGCGCGTCGTTGGTGTGCAGGGTGGACAGCACCATATGGCCGGTCTGCGCCGCCTTGATCGCGATCTCGGCGGTCTCCAGGTCGCGGATTTCGCCGACCATGATCACGTCCGGGTCCTGGCGCAGGAACGAACGCAACGCGGCGGAGAACGTCATGCCGCGCTTGACGTTCTGCTGCACCTGGTTGATGCCCTCGACGCGGATTTCGACCGGGTCCTCCACCGTCGAGATGTTGCGCTCGGTGGTGTTGAGGATGTTCAGCGCGGTATACAGCGACACCGTCTTGCCCGAGCCGGTGGGGCCGGTCACCAGCACCATGCCGTACGGCTTGTGGATCGCATCGAGGTAAAGCTTTTTCTGCTCTTCCTCGTAGCCCAGCTTGTCGATGCCGAGCTTGGCCGACGAACCGTCAAGGATACGCAGCACGATCTTCTCGCCGAACAGGGTCGGCAGGGAACTGACGCGGAAGTCCACCGCGCGGCTCTTCGAAAGGTTGAGCTTGATGCGGCCATCCTGCGGTACGCGCCGTTCGGCGATGTCCAGCCCCGACATCACCTTCAAGCGTGAGGAGATGCGGTTGGCCATCTTCATCGGCGGGCTGGCGACGGCGCGCAGCATGCCGTCCATGCGCAGGCGCACGCGATACTGGGTCTCGAACGGTTCGAAGTGGATATCCGAGGCGCCGCGGCGGATCGCGTCGACCAGGATCTTGTTGACGAACTTCACCACGGGCGCCTCGTCGCCGCCGGTGGCATCGATGCCGGTGGATTCGGCCTCGTCCTCGCCCGTCTCGAGGTCCAGGTCGTCCAGGTCGCTGGCGCCGCCCATCTCCGGCATGGTGTTGCCCATGCTGGCCAGGGCGCCTTCGATGACCCGGGCGAGCTGGCCGCGCTCGACCAGGATCGGTTCGACCATGCAGTTGGAGTGGAATTTGATCTCGTCCAGCGCATGCGACTGCATCGGATCGACGATGCCGACGAACAAACGCTTGCCGCGTTTGAACAGCGGCAGCGCCTGATGCTTGTTGATCAAGGCCTCGCTGATCAGGTTGAGCGGCATGCTGGCAGTACTGAGCGCACTCACGTCCATCATCGGCATGCCGAATTCGGCCGAGGCGATCTGCGTCAGTTGGGCGCTATCGACCAGATTGTGGTCCAGCAGCCACGCGGTCAACGACGCCTTCTGCTGCGTCGAATCGAGTACCGCCTTGCGCGCGTCCGGCTCGGGCAGCACGCCCTCGGACACCAGCCGGCGCGCCATGCCGGTCAAGCCCGCCAGCGACGGTTGCAATTGGGATGACATATGCGAAATCGGCCCCAGCCCCCTGATTGTCTGGGAATTTACCCCAGAAAGAGCGCGCGGTCATCTGTTGCTTCAGCGGCCGTCGCGTGGAGTGATGTGACGTACAGCACGGAACCGGTGCCGCGGGCCGGGGCGGCTGGCAGGGTAGTTTCGGAAACGAACGGATAGACGGCCCCAATACCGCCGCACAGACTTCGACCGACTGGCGGCGAAAAGATGACCTGGCCGGGAACGGCATTGCCACCCATAGCTGTCCGCGTCACTGGAGGGTTTCTGGCCGTTGCGGCGCGCACGTCTGGCCGCTGCGCGTCCTCGTGTTGTAGACACGGGAAGGGGATTGCAGCTGGCGTCCGCCGTTTGGTGAGCGTGCTCGCAGGCTCGGCGTGCCTCACATCGAAATATTGAATAACTCCGTTTTTCAAGCTCGCCATCCCTGTATAGGCCGGGATCCGGCGATTCCAAGTTGCCGAAGCGCAGCGGCGCCGGGTTTCGGTCCTCGTGGGAACCGCGCTATGCGTAGGTTGTTCGAGGCCCCCATCCGTCTTGCGCGGCATCGTTGCTGCGATGCTCGCCACCGCGGTCATGCCGCTCCTCGACCAGAGCCA
>DATCXE010000238.1:0-4469 GCA_036565985.1 Bradyrhizobium sp. | reverse complement strand
CATGGTGTCGTTGTAGAGCTTGTTGTCCCACATCAGGTTCTTGGTGATGTCACGGAAATACTCGCCGGCCAGCGGCAGGGTGTCCGTGCCCCAGCGATCCATCATTCGGTAAGCCTTGACGTATTCATCGTTCCAGATGTTTTCCCATAACTGCACCTGGCTGGCGGCGCGCGACGCCGGCCGCAGCATCTCGAACGAGGACAGGATCATTTCGGGCGGCACGTTGCCGACGCTGTCGACCAGTCTGTCGACGTCGAAATAGCGGCGATCCGAGAAATTCGAGAACAGCTTCATCTCGCGGAAATCGATCGGCGTGGTGAAGCAGATCAGGTTCTTCATCGGCCCGTCGTTGAAGATCGAGCCATAGAGCAGCGACAGCACGCCGCCGAAGCAATAGCCGATCACGGAGACGTCGCGCTCGCCGGAATCCTGCTGCACGCGGCGAATGCAGTCCGGGATGAAGTCGAGGACGTAGTCCTCCATCCGCAAGGACTTCTCTTCCGGCTTCGGCGCGGTCCAGTCCAGCATGTAGACGTCGTAGCCGCGCTTCAAGAGAAACTCGATGAAGCTCTGGCCGGGCACCAGGTCGAGAATGTAGCCGCGGTTGGTGGTGGCCATCACGATCAGGATCGGCACGCGGTAGATTTCGTCCGCCATCGGCCGATAGTGATAGAGGTTCATGGTGCCGCGGACGGCCAGGATGTCCTTCGGCGTCGAGCCGAGCGACGGGCCGGACGAGGAGATGTATTCGACGCCCTTGATGCTGCGCTGGATCGCGCGCTGCACTTCGGACTGGACCCGTTCCGAGATGGAGGCGAGATCGAGACCCGCGGCAGGAGCGTTCATTTTTGCTCTCCCTCCGATGGCGGACGCCTGGTGCGCGGCGGCCGCGGCGCGACCTGACCGCTCGCCTGCGCCAGCGAATTATGATGCACCTGGTGCAGCAGCGCCTTGATCTCGTTGAGCTGGCCCTCGATGGCCTGGATGCGCTCCGCCATGCCGACCATCTGCGCCCGGCTCGGCAGGTTCATCGCGAGCAGATATTTCTCCATCAGCTCGCCGAGCTGCTTCTGCGCGCCCGCCGTCGCGCCGCCGACCTGGTTCATCACCTTGGAGAATTCCGGCGACGTCATCGTCTGGTTGGCGAAGGAGTTGAACCCCTTCTCCATCTCCCCGATCATCGTCCGCCAGATTTCGGCAGGATCGTTGCCCTTGTCGGCCATTGCGCGCTCTCCCTCACGATTACGAGCGCTTGCCACGCTTCGCCTGATATTTCGCCCATACCACACCGTTGCGGTGGACCGGTCAACCACGGCGGAGCCTTCTGCGGTGCGGGAAACCGTGCCATAGTTACCCGACACGGTATCACTTGAGGGAAGACACCCGCGATGCTTGCCCATCAGCCGCCCCAGATCGCCCGCGCCAATGGCATCGACATCTGCTACGAGATCTTCGGCGATCCGGCCGCGGAACCGCTGCTGCTGATCATGGGGCTCGGCGCCCAGATGATCCATTGGGACGACGATTTCTGTCGCCAGCTCGCCGCACGCGGCTTTCGCGTCATCCGTTTCGACAACCGCGACATCGGCAAATCCTCTCACATGTCCGGCGGCAAGCGGCTGACGCCGTTCGAACTGCTCAAGCTCAGGTTCCTGAAAATCCCGGTGGCCGCGCCCTACAAATTGATCGACATGGCAAGGGATACCGTCGGCCTGATGGACGTGCTCGGCATCAAGTCCGCGCATATCGTCGGCGCTTCGATGGGCGGCATGATCGCCCAGGAAATCGCGATCTCGTTCCCGCAGCGGGTGCGTTCGCTTACCTCGATCATGTCGACCACCGGCAATCCCAAGATACCGCCGCCGACCCGCGAAGCCGCCGCCGTGCTGATGGCGCCGCCGCCTGCCACGAAAGAGGAATATTTCGTCCGGTTTGCCAACACCTGGAAAGTGCTGCGCGTCGGCTCCTTCCCGGAAGACGAAGCGCTCGACCCCTCGCGCGCTGCACGTACCTATGAGCGCGGCCTCAATCCGAACGGCGTCGGCCGGCAGTTGCGGGCGGTACTGGCTTCCGGCAGTCGCAAGGAACGGCTGCGTCAGGTGAAGGCCCCGACGCTGGTCATTCACGGCACCGTCGATCCGCTGGTCCGCCCCGAAGGCGGCAAGGACACCGCGTCGTCGATATCAGGCGCAAAACTGCTGATGATCGAAGGCATGGGCCACGCACTGCCGATCCCGATGTGGCCGCAGATCATCGACGCCATCGACAAGCACGCGCACGGCGCGGCGGCGAAGGCGGCCTAACCCTTCGTCGCGATCCAGATCACGTGACGCGCGCCGCCGCCTCGCCCCGTAGCGCGGACGTTGACTTCGTTGACGTCGAAGTCTGCGCCACGAAGGCGCTTGGCGAATGCCGGATTGGGCCCGGACGACCAGACGGCCAGCACGCCGCCCGGCCGTAGCGCCGCATGTGCAGCGCTCAACCCGGCCGCACTGTAGAGCCCATCATTGGCCTTGCGGGTCAGCCCTTCCGGCCCGTTGTCGACGTCGAGCAGAATGGCGTCAAAGGCGCCGCGATGCGACCGGATGATTTCGGCGACATCGGTTTCCCGGATGCTGACGCGCGGATCGTTCGGACTGTCGCCAAAGATCTCCGCCATCGGGCCGCGGGCCCAGGCGACGACCGCCGGCACAAGCTCCGCCACCACGATCTGCGCCTTGGCTCCGAGCGCGCCGAGGGCGGCACGCAGGGTAAAACCCATGCCGAGCCCGCCGATCAGCATATGCGGCTTTGCGACCTTCTCGATCTTCTTCGCCGCAAGCGTGGCGAGCGCGGCTTCTGAGCCCGAGAGGCGGCTGTTCATCAGCTCGTTGGTGCCGAGCATGATGGAGTACTCCTTGCCGCGGCGCATCAGGCGGAGTTCATCGCCGGTGCCGGGGATGCGGGCGGTGTCGAGCTTTTCCCAGGGAATCATGCTGGAGACTTAGCACGTCTCACGACCGCCGCGGCGTACTGGGCCCCCGCTTTCGCGGAGGACGACAGCCGGGCACACCTACCCGCTTGCCCAGACGTCGAGCACGTAGCGGTTCCTGGTGCCGAGATCGTCGATCCAGCGCAGCCCTGCGTCGGCATCGGCGCCCGATTTCTCGCGATAGATCGCAACCAGCGCCGCCTTCACGTCCGGTTCCATCTTGCCGCCGTCGCCGCAGACATAGACGATCGCGCCCTGCTCGATCAGGTTCCAGACGCGGTCCTTCTGTGCGGCGACCAGATGCTGCACATAGGTCTTCTCGCCGCTGGTGCGCGAGAACGCGGTGTGCAGTTCGGTGATCCCGTCGGCGGCGAACGCTTTCAGTTCGTCGGCGTAGAGGAAATCCTGTTCGGGATGCCGGCAGCCGAAGAACAGCATGGCCGGGCCGAGCTTGGCGCCTTCCGCCTTGCGGTGCGCGCGCTCCTGCAGGAAGCCGCGGAACGGCGCCAGTCCGGTGCCGGGACCGATCATGATCACCGGCACGGCGGGATCGTCAGGCAGGCGGAAGCCGGCCTTGGTCTCGCGCACCGTCGCATGAATGGTATCACCGACGCGACGGCCGGCGAGATAGTTGGAGCAGACGCCCTTGTAGACACCGCGTCCCGAACTCGCCGGCGCCTCCACCACGCCGACGGTGACGCTGCAGCGCTCGGAATCGATCGAGGGCGACGAGGAGATCGAATAATAGCGCGGCGCCAGCAGCGACAGCATTTCCAGATAGGCGTGGAACGGCAGTTCGCAGGCCGGATATTCCTCGAGCAGATCGAACACCGACTTGCGTTTGGCGAGGACGTCCGAACGATAGCGCTCCGTCGCGGCGGCATCGTCGCCGACATAGGCCAGCAGTTTCGGCTTGGTGACGGGACAGCGCGTGTGTTCCGACATGATCTGGATCTGCTTGCGGGTCGCGACCTGCTGCAGTTCGACGAACTCGGTCAGCAGCCGTCCGACCGATACGGCATCACCCACCGGCAATTGCGCGCGGCGGCCTTCGGCGACCTGCAGCCGGATCTGATCGGCCGGCAGAAAGCCGAAACGGCGCGCGACGGAATCGACCAGCGCCGGGTCGTTGCGCGGCACCACGCTGAGATGATCGCCGACGCGGTACGTAATCCCCGGCGGCAGTTGCACCTCGATATGCCGGGTCGAACGGTCGGAACCATTGGCGCCGGTCCTGTTCTGCAGTTCGGAATTGACAGACAGCTTCATCCGCGCGACGCCGCCGGACGCGACGATGGTGTTGACGGCCGCGGGCGTCACCGGCTCGATCGAATAGAGCGGCGCGTCGTCGGCGCTGCGCGTGATGTTCGACGCGAGACCGAATTCCTTTGCCGCCGCCGGCCCGAGCGCCGCGAACCATTTTTCAAACTGGCCGTCGAGATCGCTGCGGGCATCGCCCTCGCCGCGGCAGTAGACGCTGCGCGCGCCGTGCGCGGCC
>DATCXE010000232.1:0-11452 GCA_036565985.1 Bradyrhizobium sp. | reverse complement strand
TGCGGTTATAGACCTCGCCGTAATTGCCGACGTGGCGGATGATGCGCGCAGCCCAGTCCTTGGGCAGGCCCAGGTCTTCGCCGTACGCGCCTTCGGTGCCGACCAGCCGCATCACGTCCGGCTTCTTCGACTTCAGCGCCTCGTCGATGTTCTTCGAGGTGATGCCGAGTTCCTCGGCGTTGAGCATGGCGTACAGCGTCCACTTCACGATCATCATCCAGTCATCGTCGCGCTGCCGCACCACGGGGGCGAGCGGCTCCTTGGAGATGACGTCGGGCAGGATGACGCTGTCGTTCGGCTGGGTGAGGTTCAGCCGGAGTGCATAAAGCTGGGAGACGTCGGCGGTAAAGGTGTCGCATTTGCCGCCCTCATAGGCCTTGAGCACCTCTTCCAGCCTCGGAAACTTCATCTCCGTGTATTTCATGTTGTTGGCGCGGAAGTAGTCGGCAAGGTTGAGCAGCGTCGTCGTCCCCTCCTGCACGCAAACCTTGCTGTTGTTGAGGTCCAGCGCGGAATCGATGTTGCGCGAGCGCGGGATCATGAAGCCCTGGCCGTCGTAATAGGCGACCGCCGGGAAATAGAGCGCGTAGTTGCTCTCGCGCGACATGCTCCAGGTCGTGTTGCGGGAGAGGATGTCGACCTTGCGGCTCTGCAACTCCTTGAAGCGCTCGCTGGCGTCGAGCGGCAGGAACTTCGCCTTCTTCGGATCGTCGAAGATCGCGGCGGCCACCGCGCGGCAGAAATCGACGTCGAAGCCGGTCCAGTCACCCTTGTCGTCGGGGATCGAGAAGCCCGGCAGGCCCTTGTTGACGCCGCACAGCACTTCGCCGCGCTTGAGCGTCCGCTTCAGCGTCTTGGTGTCATAGCGCTCATAGGTAATTGCCGCAGCCGCGACCGCAATTGCGACCGCCAGCCCGATCAGGAGGCCGCCTCGAAATGTCCGTAGCATTTTCTAACTCACCAATTTCAGAGAAATGAATCGGCTGGAGCAGCCGTGGCGTGATTGCAGGTCAGGCTTCCGGATTACAGTTCGGGCTTCTGCCGGATGATGACCTTGGTGCCGACCGGGACACGTTCATAGAGATCGGCAACGTCGGCGTTGACCAGCCGGAAGCAGCCGGAGGAGACGGCGGTGCCGATGGTGTCGGGCCGGTTGGTGCCGTGGATGCGATAGACGGTGGTGCCGAGATACATCGCGCGGGCGCCGAGCGGATTGCCGGGTCCGCCGGCCATGAAGCGCGGCAGATAGGGCTGGCGCTGGATCATCTCCGGTGGCGGCGTCCAGTCCGGCCACTCCGCCTTGCGGGTGATGTTGACGAGACCCTGCCACTGGAATCCCTCGCGGCCGACGCCGATGCCGTAGCGCAACGCGCGGCCATTGCCCTGGATCAGATACAGATGGCGCTCGGCGGTGACGACGATGATGGTGCCCGGCGCTTCGTTGGTGCGATAGAGCACCGCCGTTTTCTTCCATTGCGGATCGAGCTCGACAGAGTCGTCGGCGAGCAGTCCCGGCTGGTCGCCGACGTCGGGTTGTCGCAACTGCGCCTGGCTCTGCGCGGCCGAAAGGATCAGACCGGCTGCAGCAATCAACATCCAGGTCAGGTGCCGAAACTTCGTCATCGCAAACTCCTTGTTGGCGCGTGGGCCTAATGGGTGGCGGCGTCGCCGATGAGCAGAAACCATCAAATCTCAGGGCTAGCTTGATGGCAAGTTTAGGGCGAATGCGGCGAGCACGTGACTGAAATGTCTTGGATTGTAACGTCCCGCCACAATTATGGGGCCTGCCGGGCTTATTTCGGCGCGATCCACAGCCGCAAGCAGAACGAAATCAGTGCCACGGTACCGACACCGCCGAGCCACAGGCCTGCGAACCACAAAAGACGCTGTGTCAGCGGGCGCTGGTCTGGCTTGATCTGGGTCAATGATAACCGCTCTCCGGTTTGACCTTGCCGCGAAAGACCCAATAGGCCCAGACGGTATAGCCGAGAATAAGGGGTATCAGAATGGCGACGCCGAACAGCATGAAGAGCTGGCTGTTCGGTGGCGAGGCCGCCTGCCAGATGGTGATGCTCTGCGGCACGATGTAGGGAAACATGCTGATGCCGAGGCCGGCATAGGACAGCGCGAACAACGCCAGCGTCAGAAAGAACGGCTGGTAGTCGTATTTGTTGGCAAGGCCGCGCAGCAGCAGCGCCGTGACGGCAGCCACCGCGAGCGGCACCGGTGCGGTCAGGACGATGTTCGGCCAGGTGAACCAGCGCTGCGTGTATTGCACACTGAGGAACGGCGTCGCGAGACTGACCGCGCCGATGGCGCCGAGCATTGCGAACAGCAGGAACCAGCTCAGGTGGTAGGCGCGGTCGCGCAACGCGCCTTCCGTCTTCATCACCAGCCATGTCGCGCCGAGCAGCGCATAGCCGATCACCAGCGCCACACCGGTCAGAATGCTGAACGGCGTCAGCCAGTCCCACCAGCCGCCGGCATATTGCCGTCCCTCGACATGCACGCCTTGCAGGATGGCGCCAAGCGCAATGCCCTGTGCCAGCGTCGCGAACAGCGACCCGCCGGCAAAGGCTATGTCCCAGCGGTTGCGCTCGCTTTGCGTTCGCCAGCGGAACTCGAACGCGACGCCGCGGAATACCAGCCCGAGCAGCATCACGATCATCGGGGTATAGAGCGCGGGCATCAGCACCGCATAGGCGAGCGGAAACGCGGCCATCAGGCCGCCGCCGCCGAGCACCAGCCAGGTTTCGTTGCCGTCCCAGACCGGCGCGACGCTGTTCATGATGACGTCGCGATCTCGCTTCTCCGGGAACAGCGGAAACAGGATGCCGAGGCCGAGGTCGAAGCCGTCCATGACGACATAGACGAACACCGCGAACGCTATGATGAAGGCCCAGATGATCGGAAGGTCGATTGCGATCATCGGGCTGCTCCCTCGGCTGGCGCGCCCGCGGCGGGTGTAATGCCGGCGGCACGGGTCGGGGCCTCGTGCGTCGGTCCCTGTTCGCCCGGATGCGGCGGGGCGGCCATCAGGCGCAGCAGGTAGATCACGCCGGCCGTGAACACCACGAAGTAGACGATGATGAACGCGATCAGCGAGGAGGCGACCGCGGGCGCCGCCAGCGGCGAGGCAGATTCAGCCGTTCGCAGCAATCCATAGACCGTAAACGGCTGGCGTCCGGTCTCGGTGGTGATCCAGCCCGCGAGCACAGCGATGAAACCGGAGGGGGCCATCGCGACCGCAAACATGTGCAGCAGGCGGGAATCGTAGAGCTTGCCCTGCAGGCGCATCAATAGGCTGAACAGGCCGAGCGCCAGCATCAGCAATCCCATGCCGACCATGATCCGGAACGACCAGAACGTGATCGGCACCGGCGGCCAGTTCTCGCGTGGCACGGTGTCGAGGCCGGCCATCGGCGCATCGGGCGAGTGCTTGAGAATCAGCGAGCCCAGCTTCGGTATTTCCACCGCATAGTCGACCCTGCCGGCGGCCTGGTTGGGCAGGCCGAACAGGATCAGGGGCGCGCCGTCCTTGTGGCTCGTGAAGTGGCCCTCCATCGCCATGATCTTCACCGGCTGATGTTCCAGCGTGTTGAGTCCGTGCTGGTCGCCGGCGATGATCTGGATCGGCGCCACCAGCGCGGCCATCCACATCGCCATCGAAAACATCACGCGCGGACCGGCGAGGTGCCGGTCGCGCAGCAGATGCCAGGCGCCGACCGCGCCGACAACCAGCGCGGTGGTCAGGTAGGCCGCGAGCACCATGTGCACGAGGCGGTAGGGAAATGACGGGTTGAAGATCACCTTGAACCAGTCGACGGCGACGAATTGTCCCTCGGCATTGAAGGCATGACCCGTCGGCGTCTGCATCCAGGAATTGGCGGAGAGAATCCAGAACGCCGAAATCAGCGTTCCGATCGCGACCATCAATGTCGCCAGAAAATGCAGTCTGGGGCCGACGCGCTTCAGGCCGAACAGCATGACGCCGAGGAAGCCTGCTTCGAGGAAGAATGCGGTCAGCACCTCATAGGCCATCAGCGGGCCGATCACGGGACCGGCCTTGTCCGAGAAGGCCGACCAGTTGGTGCCGAACTGGTAGGACATCACGATGCCCGACACGACGCCCATGCCGAAGGCGACCGCGAAGATCTTGAGCCAGTAATTGAACAGGTTGATGTAGACCTCGCGCCCGGTCGCGAGCCAGAGCGCTTCGAGCACGGCGAGATAGCTGGCAAGCCCGATCGAAAAGGCCGGGAATATGATGTGGAACGACATCGTGAAGGCAAACTGCGCCCGGGCCAGCACGACCGCATCCCAGCCTTCAAACATCGGCACCACCCGTCGCAAGTTTCGCCGGTCGGGATACGTTCAAAAACGGAACCGCAGTTTTCGAAAGTTGCGCCCGAACCAGGTCGGTACCCTAGCACGTCCGGAGTGACGATTGCACCCGCGTGCAGCGTGGGACAGGCGTGCAGCCTATCCGGCACTCCCTGGATTCAGTCCCAGTCGCCGGATGATCTCGGCCTGCACCGCGCGGGCCTGATCCCTGCCGCCCAGCGCCGGACTGCGGATTTTCTTCCCCCTGCGAAGTCGGATGATGATCACGTAGAGGTTATTCCTGCGACCGCCGCGCTCGACGTCGATGGCCTCGACATCGTCGCCGCCGATCGTCTCCACCTCCGTCGTGCCTTTCAATGACAGCCATTCGATCTTGATCGCGCCATCATGAACGACCCAGCATGCACTCATCCGATGGAGATATCTGAGCAGCAGGAAGGTCAGGATGGCGCCGAGCGCCCAGACGGCGATCCAGAACGGCGACAATTTGTCGTGCCAGAGCGCATGGATGAACGGAATGCTCAGAACGAGAGCGAACAGCACGATGAAAACCTTGTAGGCGAGCACCCGTTTGGGGTTGGCCGGCTTGCCCAACAGAATCCCGGCATTGACGGCGTCGAGCGGGTTTTCGACCGGCTCGGGATCAGGAAGCCGCAGCAGCCGGGAAATTCGCAACGCCGTTTCGTGCACCTGGGTGACGTCGGGCAACGGAGGCGAGGTCAGCGAATCGCCCGATTCGGTCTCGAACACGAGGCTGAACTCGATCGATCTGCCGCTGTTCCTTCGCAGACGCATCGCCGATATCTCGTCGTGCCTGATCAACCGCCGGTTCAGTTTCCCGAACGGGCGCTGTTCGCCGATCAGGATCTCGCCTGGCGTGATGATCCAGACGACGTTGCGGTCAAGCAGGGCTGCGCCGAGCAGGAGGCATCCGAACAGCAGCGCAAAAAGCGCGGCGATGCCAAGCCAACGTTCGTTCGCCAGATGACTGAGACCAGGCAAGGCGATCAGGCACAGGAGTAAGGCAATGCCCGCGAGAGCGAGCCGCTCATTGAGCGATGTGCCCTTGCGTAACCTGACTTCGTTCTCGTTTGCCACAGCACCCATCGCCGGCGGCAGGCATCACGACCGCCGTGGTCGCATCAAGCGGCAAAGTGTGCGGCTGAAATGCGGCAAGCCCCAATCACTTCATTTCTACTTCTGGAAGCCCCTGGATCGCGAAAGACAAGGTTCTGCAACACGGCCCCAAAAGCAGAGCGACCCGGCCGTGGGGGGCATCCCGGCCGGGTCGTTGGAGGTCACTTGGGAGGTACTTGTAGAAACCTTGGAGGTAGAAATTCAGCGGGGGGTCACGCTGTCGTGGGAGATCACACAGATCTCCTTTGGATTCTTGGTGCTGCAGTAGACCACCTGTTCACGCACGAACGTCGAGCCGCTTTCGCGCTGGGCGCGCGGCTGGATGTTCTGGGCCGACAGGGTGGCCAGGGTTGCAACCGCGCCGAGCGGGACGATGAAAAAGCGGAAGGACGGCTTCAGCATGTTCGCTCTCCTGTTCGGCGTTGGCGTTGCGTTGGTGATGATCGGTATAGGGGGTGAGTTTTTCCGGGTGATGTCGCCAAATGTTTCATTTGTTTCGTCGGGGGTAATCTTTGCCCGCCGAAACCGGCTCGTTTTCTCCTCCCGATTCCTTGCTTAAGGCATTGAAATAATTGGAATTTATGCCGCGATGCTGTCCACGCCGGCGCCCTTAAGCAAGTCGGCCAATTGTTTGCGGGCATAGAACATCCGGGTCTTCACCGTGCTCTGGGGGATGCCGATGATCTCGCCGGCCTCCTCGACCGATTTCTCGTGGTAATAGACTAGGTTGATGATCTCGCGGTGGGCCGGCGACAGTTTTGCGATGCAGGCGCGCAGGATGGCGCTGGTGTTGTTGCGGTCCAGCGACGCCTCCGGCGTATCGGCCTCGTCGGCGATCTCGAGCACGTCTTCCTGATCGATGTCTTCATGCTTGCGCTGGCGCAACGCGGTCAGCGCCTTGAAGCGGGCGATCGACAGCAGCCAGGTGGAAACCTGCGAACGGCCCTCGAACTGGCTGGCGGTACGCCAGACGTCGAGGAACACCTGGCTCACCAGGTCTTCCGCCATGGTTGTGTCGCGCACCATGCGCAGCACGAAGCGGTAAACCCGGACGTTGTGACGCGAATAGAGCACATGCATCGCGTGGCGATCGGCCTTGGCAATGCCATCCAGAAGCATCTCATCCGAAATCGCACGGGCAGCGGCGATCGACTTGCGGGCTGCGGTGTTGATGGCGACGACGTTCGGCATGACAGGCTCCCAATTCGCCGTGAGTGCGGCGGTTCGTTAGGGAGATTGTTAGTCAGCCTCCGTTTCGGGACGTCTGCTCCAAAAGGGAAAAATGGTTTCGTGGAGGGGAGAATTGTTTCGTCGCAGCGCCTGCGACGAAACATTCGGGACGAAAATACGAGTAATTTCAATAGGCGGAAAATCGGGAGGCGGGGCTTTTGCTCCAGGGAACAAATCCCGCGGCCCTGAACCAGCGAAGGGCGATCGGGGACTTAAGAGTCGCCAGCGGTGCGCGGGACGACCCTCAGCCCTTCTCGCCGGTGGGAGAGAACAGGTAGCCGCCGCCCCGGATGGTGCGGATGACGGCGGGCTTGGTCGGGTCGATCTCGATCTTGCGGCGGATCCGCATGATCCGCAGGTCGACGGCGCGGTCGAACGCCTCGGCGTCGCGGGCGTTGGCCAGCTCAAGCAGCCGCTCGCGCGACAGCACGCGCTTGGGATTGGCCGCGAACACTTTCAACAGCCCGAATTCGGAGGCCGTCAGCGGATGCTCATTGCCTTCGTCGTCGCGCAGCGCCTGCGCTTCGAGGTCGAGCCATTTGGTGCCGAACCGCACCAGTTGCTCCTTCTCCGCCTTTGCAGCCGCAGTTTCGGATGCCGCGGCTTTCGGCGGCGAGCTGCGGCGAAGCACGGAGCGGATGCGCGCCATCAGTTCGCGCAGTTCGCAGGGTTTGGCGATGTAATCGTCGGCGCCGAGTTCCAGCCCGACGACGCGGTCGATCGGGCTCGCCGTCGCGGTCAGCATGATGACGGGAACGTTGATGCGGCTCTTGAGGTCGCGGATGATCGAGAGCCCGTCTTCCTCGGGCATGTTGAGGTCGAGCACCACGAGGTCGGGCACACTGGTTTCGATGACGCTGCGCAGGCTCTTGCCGCCGTCGCACAGCGTTACGCCGAAGCCATGCATCTTGAGGTAATCACCGACCATCTCGCGGGCCGGTGCCTCGTCATCGACGATGATGATGTGGGGGCTCTGGGTCATGACGTCTCTGATGCAGGCAGTGTAACGGTAAACGTCGATCCCTGTCCGGGGCCGGCACTGTCGGCGGTCACATGGCCGCCATGCATGTCGATGATGCGTTTGACGATCGACAGGCCAAGGCCGGTCGAACTCTCTCCCGCCGTCGGCTTGGCGGACAGCCGCTGGAACCGGCCGAACAGCCGGCCGAGGTCCTCAGGGCTGAGGCCTGCGCCCTCATCGGCAATGCGGATCACAGTGTCGTTGCCCTCGTGGGTAACGGCAACCGCGATCTTGCCGCCGATCGGTGAATATTTGATGGCGTTGCTGACCAGATTGTCGATCGCCTCGCGGATCCGGTCGGCGTCGCACATGGTGACGATGTTGGGCGGCGCCGATACGTTGATCCTCTGCTGCTTGTTGACCGCCGAGGGCAGGTTGGAATCGGTGACTTCGGAAACCAGGGCCGCGATGTCGACCGGCTCGCGGCGGATCGTGATGTCGAAGGCGTCCGCCATTGCGTCGGAGATCAGGTGATCGACCATCGAGGTCAGGCGCTTGGTGGCGTCGCGGATATGTTCGACCTGCGCGGTGACGTTTTCCTTGGGCGAGCCGGCGCCGATCAGTTCGGTCAGCATTTCGGTGCGGCCCAGGATCACCCCGAGCGGGTTCTTCAGGTCGTGCGCCACGGTCCCCAGAATTTCATTCTTGAAGCCGTTGGCGCGCTGCAGCCGCAACCACTGCGCCGAAAGGCGGCGGTTGGCCTGCATCAGCGCGCGCGTGCGCTGGGCGACGCGGTCTTCGAGCTGGGTATTGGCCTCGTGCAGTTGCCGGTAGAGGATGACGTTGTCGAACGCGATCGACAGACGGCTCGAGAAAATCTCGACCAGCGCGCGGTCGGTGTCGGAAAGCTGGCGCTCCGCCTGCAGCAGCACGACCACTTCGCGGCCAGAGCCGGTGCGCAGATAGAGCACGCTGCGGTGGTCGGCAAACTCGTTCTTGCGGCGCTGGAAGGCGGCTTCCACCATCTGGCGCAAATCCGGATCGAGCGACTTGGAACTCGTCGATCCGATGAATCGGCTGTAGCAGCCCGAGCCCGCAAGCACCGAAAATTCGCTACCGGGAGCGCCGTCGTCGCGCAGCACCAGAATGCCGGCGCAATCGACATTGAGCAGCGAGGCGAGCTGCGTCAGCACGCCTTCCGCGAGGCGCTGCATCGATTTGAAGTCATAGAGGGTGGACGCGGCGTCGATGATGATTTCAAGCCCGCGCCGGGTCTGGACCATGCGCTCCAACTGCTGGTAGCTGCGCAGCGCCGCGGTCAGCGAGGTGAACAGCTTGTCGGCCGTAAGCTCGGTCTTGGCCTTGTAGTCGTTGATGTCGTACTGAACGATGACGCGGCGCTCGGGCGCCTGGCCGGGCTGGCCGGTGCGCAGGATGATGCGTACGGTCTCGTTCTTGATCTCGTTGCGGATAAATTCGACGAGTTCCAGCCCCGCGATGTCAGTCTCCATGATGACGTCGAGCAGCACCGCCGCGATGTCGGGATTGTCGCGCATCAGGATGCGGCCTTCGGCCGCAGAATAGGCCGACAGGATTTCCAGCGTGGCGCCGTGGAGGTTGTAGTCGCTCAGCGCAAAGCGGGTGCCTTCGTGCACGGCGGCATCGTCGTCGATGACGGCGATCTTCCATTTGCGTATGGACGAGTCCTCCGGAACGGTCCCGGTATCGTCGATCAGGTGGAGGACATCGTCCTGTTCGGCCATTGCGAAGTTCCGTCGGCTGCTGCCTGGTCTGAAATCGTGGGTTCGCCCTTGGCGACCTTGGGCATGATAATGCGGAAGGTGGTGCCCTGTCCCAGCCTTGACTCCAGCATCATCCGGCCGCCGAGTTGTTGAGTGACAAGATTATAGACGATATGCAAGCCCAGCCCGGTACCGCCTTCGTTGCGGCGCGTCGTAAAAAACGGGTCGAACGCCTGCCGCTGTACGTCCGGGGTCATTCCGGCCCCGTTATCGGCAAAAATGATCTCGACATCGTCGCTGCCGCGGGCCCGGGCTGAAATCGAGATCGTCCCGGAACGGCCGTCGGCAAAGGCGTGATTGGCGGCGTTGAGGAAAAGATTGGTTAATATCTGGCCGTAGGAGCCGGGATAGCCGTCGATCATCAGGCCTTCCGGCACGTCGACCGACAGGGTGATCGCCGCCTTCTTCAGCACCGGCCGCAGGCTGGCGACGATCTGGTCGGTGGCCTCGCTGAGCATGAATTGCCGGCGTTCGGCGTGCGAGCGATCGACCGCCACCTGCTTGAACGACTGGATCAGTTCGCCGGCACGATGCAGGTTGGCGACCAGTTGCCCTGCTGCGTCCCGCGAGGATTTGACGAATTCGTCGAGCTTTGAGCGGCGCAACGGCTCGGTCCGCAGCTCCTGCTCGAACGTATCGGCGCGGCGCGCAAAACTCGACGCCACCGTGAGGCTGATGCCGATCGGGTTGTTCACTTCGTGGGCGACGCCGGCGACCAGTCCGCCGAGCGCCGCAAGCCGTTCGGCGTCGATCAGGTTCTGCTGCGCGGTGTTGAGCTCGAACAGCGCGCTCTCGGCCTTTTCCTTCGAGGCGCGCAGTTCGTCCTCGGTCTTGCGCTTGGCGATGGCGTTCTCGCGGAACACTTCCACCGCGCGCGCCATGGCGCCGACCTCGTCTCTCGCGGTGGTGCCCTGCACGCTGCGATCGTAATTGCCGGATGTGATCGCGTGCATCGCCGCCAGGATCTGCTGCAGCGGCAGGCGGATCGAGAGCGCGATCAGGACGCCGGCGGACAGGATGATGCCAAGGAAGATCACGGCGATCGACAGCACGCGTCTTGAAATGGCCGACAGCGTCCGGTCGAAGGTTTCCTGCGCCTTCTGCTCGCGCTGGCGCATCTTGACCGACAATTCGTCGATGACGCCGATCGCCTCGGCCTGGCTGGCATCGATGGTGTTGCGCAGCAGCGCGGTTCGGATCGCGAGCTGTTCGGTCAGTTTTGCCATGCCCTCCCGCAGCGCCACGGTCCGCGCGCCCAGGCGCGTCAGCGCCATGCGCTGCAGGTCGTTGTCCGCAAGGTCGGACATCGCGGGGATGGTCTTTTCGATCGTCTCGGTGTTCTTGCGGGCGTCCTCGGCCGATGCGGTGGCGAGCGACAGGTAATAGGCGTTGGCGGCCACAAGCATCGCCGTAAACGCCTCGCGGGACTTTCCGAGCGACGGCCAGATCGGCGCGTCGCGATGGCCGGTGGCGCCCTCGATGATCGAATATAGCCCGGCCATTTCGCGCGCCGGCCCCAGCACCTGCTGTTCATAGGTCTTGGTGATGGTGGTCTGCACCGCACGCAATTCGCCGAAGCCGTTGAGGAAGCGGTCGGTGACCTGTTCGAGCCGCTCGACCGATCCTGAAAGCATCGGGTCGTTCGAGGCGCGCGTCGTGAGCGTGCCGAGCACCGCTTCGCGCAGCAGCAGAATCTCGGCGAACAGTTCGGGGCTCGGCTGGTTGATGTAGCGATGGATCAGATTCTGCAGCCGGCTGGTTTCGCTTTCCAGCAGCGCCAGGATCTTGTCGGACTCGCGCACGTGCCGGACATCGTCCCAGGCCGATCCCAGCACCTTGACGCCGTTCCATATCAGGATGGCGAGCACGACGACGACGGCGGAGTTCAATCCGGCGATCGACAGAATGCGCCAGCGGATCGGCACCGCACGCAACAACTGGACGATGCGGGTACGGCTGCGCGCGGCGAAGCCCGCCA
>DATCXE010000512.1:0-2294 GCA_036565985.1 Bradyrhizobium sp. | reverse complement strand
TTGTTTGAGGCGATCACCTCGCTGACCGTGCCGCCTTCCATCACGCCGTCGATCGGCACCGGCTGGGCATAGGACGGCCCGTCGCTCATGCGCCCGCGCATGTAGGGATCGAGCGAGAGCCAGATCGTGCGCAGGAGAACCTCGCCCGCGCCGGGGGTCGGTACGGGACATTCCTCGAGGCGGAAATCGGATGGCTTGGGTTCGCCGACGGGACGTGCGGCGAGGACGATGCGTTTGCCCTGAGACATGGTGGTTCCTCTTGGTTTTTGTTAGTTGAAACTCGTCATTGCGAGCGTAGCGAAGCAATCCACGCCTCCGCAAGCCGTGAAATGGATTGCTTCGCTGCGCTCGCAATGACGATGTTGGGACGGCTTAACGGCTCAAACGCCGTCATTCCGGGATGGTGCGTAAGCACCAGACCCGGAATCTCGAGATTCCCCGGTGCGCAATTGCGCACCTGAGGTTCGCTTCGCGCCCCGGAATGACGGTGTTCGACTAAACCCCGCCCGGATAGTTCGGGCTTTCCCGCGTAATCGTGACGTCGTGGACGTGGCTTTCGCGGAGGCCCGCGCCGGTGATGCGGACGAACTGGGCCTTCTCGTGGAATTCGGCGAGGTTGCGTGCGCCGACATAGCCCATCGCCGCGCGCAGGCCGCCGGCGAGCTGGTGCATGACGTTGCCGACCGGGCCCTTGTAAGGCACCTGGCCTTCGATGCCCTCGGGCACCAGCTTGAGCGTGTCCTTGATGTCCTGCTGGAAGTAGCGGTCGGCCGAGCCGCGCGCCATCGCGCCGACCGAACCCATGCCGCGATAGGCCTTGTAGGAACGGCCCTGCCACAGAAACACTTCGCCCGGCGTCTCGTCGGTGCCGGCGAGTAGCGAACCGACCATGACGATATCGGCGCCGGCGGCGAGCGCCTTGGCCAGGTCGCCGGAATATTTGATGCCGCCATCGGCGATCACGGGAACGTCGGCTTTCTTCGCCGCCTCCACCGCATCCATGATCGCGGTGAGCTGCGGCACCCCGACACCGGCGACGATGCGCGTGGTGCAGATCGAACCGGGGCCGATGCCGACCTTGATCGAATCCGCGCCCGCATCGATCAGCGCCTGCGCGCCTTCCTTGGTGGCGATATTGCCGGCGATCACCTGCACGGCGTTCGAGAGCCGCTTGATGCGGTTGACGGCTTCCAGCACGCGGGAAGAATGGCCGTGCGCGGTGTCGACCACGATCAGATCCACGCCGGCGTCGATCAGTAGCTCGGTACGCTCAAAGCCGCCCTCGCCGACGGTGGTTGCGGCCGCCACCCGTAGGCGGCCTTGCGCGTCCTTGCAGGCCAGCGGATGCGCGACTGCCTTCTCCATGTCCTTGACGGTGATCAGGCCGACGCAGCGATACTGATCGTCGACGACCAGCAGCTTTTCGATGCGATGCTTGTGCAGCATCCGCTTCGCCTCGTCCTGGCTGACGCCTTCGCGCACCGTGACGAGGTTTTCATGCGTCATCAATTCGGAGATTTTCTGGCGCGGATCGGTCGCAAACCGCACGTCGCGGTTGGTGAGGATGCCGACCAGCTTTCCAGGTACCCCCTTGGAAGCGCCGGTGACCACGGGAATGCCGGAGAAGCCATGATCGTTCATCAGCGCCAGCGCGTCCGACAGCATCGCGTCGGGGCCGATGGTCAGCGGATTGACCACCATGCCGGATTCATACTTCTTGACCTGCCGCACTTGGGCGGCCTGCCCCTCGGGATCGAAATTGCGGTGGATGACGCCGACGCCGCCGGACTGCGCCATCGCGATCGCCATGCGCGCTTCGGTCACCGTGTCCATCGCAGACGCAATGATCGGGATGTTGAGCGGGATCGCGCGGGTGACGCGGGAGCGGATATCGGCCTCCGAGGGCAGGATATCCGAGAGACCGGGCTTCAGAAGCACATCGTCGAACGTGAAGGCTTCGCGGATAGCCTGAAGTCCCTGCGCCATTGCCAACTCCTTTCGGCGGCAGTCCGCCGCGATCAGTTCTCTGGATGAACGTCGCCGTCGGCGCTGCTACCGGCATCGCCATCGAATCGAAGCCCATCGGTGGGGTTGACGGTGGTCGATAGCATGGCAGGACGCCGAATCAAAGCATTTGACTGCCATGCACAGGCTTTTCCGGAAAAGCCCGAATCCAGAGCCCTTTCGGGCTCTAGCCTCTTGTTTTGACGCGTTTTCTTTACGCGAACCGGCTTCCACTTCGCTCGAAAACGCTATTGTGAAAGGCTTTAGCGCTGGTATCCGGGCGGCGGGCC
>DATCXE010000190.1:0-2928 GCA_036565985.1 Bradyrhizobium sp. | reverse complement strand
GCCGCGGCTGGCCCTTCTTGCCTTCGAGGCTCTCCAGCAGCGCGGTTTCCTCGCCGCAGATATAGGCGCCGGCGCCATGCGCGACATAGATGTCGAACGGCCAGCCGTTGAGGTTGTTCTTGCCGACCAGTTTGGCGTCATAGGCCTGATCGATCGCGGCCTGCAGATGCTCGCGCTCGCGGATGAACTCGCCGCGCACGTAGATGTAGCAGGCGTGCGCGTTCATCGCGAAGCTTGCGAGCAGGCAGCCCTCGACCAGAAGATGCGGATCGTGCCGCATGATCTCGCGGTCCTTGCAGGTGCCGGGCTCGGACTCGTCGGCGTTGACCACGAGGTAGCTCGGCCGGCCGTCGGTCGATTCCTTCGGCATGAACGACCATTTCAACCCGGTCGGAAAGCCCGCCCCGCCGCGCCCGCGCAGGCCGGAGGCTTTCATCTCGTTGATGATCCAGTCGCGGCCCTTGTCGATGATCGCCTTGGTGCCGTCCCACGCGCCACGGCGGCGCGCTGCCTCCAGCCCCCAGTCGTGAAGGCCGTAGAGGTTCTTGAAGATGCGATCCTTGTCGTCGAGCATGACTTGAAGCTTCCTCAGATCACCGATTGGACTGCGCGTAGGCGAGGCCCGCGGCGCATCCGCCGAAGGTCAGCGCCCACAACAGACTGGATTCGAGCGTCGCGCTCAGCGCGTAACGCTGCAGCAGAAAAATGAACGCGGCCGCCGCGACGGCGTGCATGCCGATATAGCGCCAGTTTTTCATCGCACCGTCCCTCTCCGACCCGTCCACGGCTGATGTACCGCAACGGCTCATGTGGTTTCCTTCAGCGTCGTCGGGCCGCCCACCGGCGCCGAGAACTGACGGTCGATCTGCGGTCCGGGCTTTGGCGGATTACCTGAAGCAAAGCCGTCCAGCACCTTGCCGAAACTCTCCGCGGTCAGGTCCTCGTAGGTGTCCTTCCAGATCAGCACCATCGGCGCATTCACGCAGGCGCCGAGGCACTCGACCTCTTCCCAGCTGAAATTGCCGTCCTTGGACAAATGGAAGGGGTCGTGATGAATGCGGTGCTGGCACACCTCGATCAGGTCGCCGGCGCCCCGCAGACGGCATGGCGTGGTGCCGCAGACCTGCACATGGGCCTTCTTGCCGACCGGCTGGAGTTGAAACATCGTGTAGAAGGTCGCCACTTCCAGCACGCGGATGTAAGGCATTTCCAGGAGGTCGGCGACGGCGCGGATCGCGGCTTCCGAAACCCACCCCTCGTGCTGCTCCTGGACGCGCCACAGGATCGCGATCACCGCGGAGGCCTGGCGTCCCGGTGGATACTTCGCGATCTGCGCCTTTGCCCAGGCGAGGTTCTCATCCGAGAACGTGAAGCTCGCGGGCTGCAATTCCTTCGGTGCGAGGCGGCGGACGGACATCGTTCAGTCTCTCATTGCACGCGGCGCGCGGCTTTCGCATTGAGCGCATCGATCCGGGCGAGCCAGAATGCGCTTGCGGTGCCGAACACGTTGTAGCCGACATGGGTTGAAACCTTGATCCGGTCCAGGATCGAAAGGTCGGTCACGGTTTCAAGGCGATTGCTGCGCGGATCGTAGACGATCAGCTTCAGCGGAGTTTGTTCGAGGATGTAACGCGACACGGTGTGCCGGGGATCGTTGCCGTGCTCCTCGCACAACAACACGCTGTCGCCCTGCATCAGCCGCACACCGCCCTTCATGGCCTCGATCTCGACGCCCTCGACGTCGAGCTTGATCAGGTATTTGCCGCCGGGTGGGACCTTGCCGTCATCGAGCAGGTTGTCAAGCGCGAGAACCGGCACTTCCTCGCCCTGCGACTGGTCGCCGGCGATGGAGAACGCCTCGTGCTTGGTGCCGGAAAGCCGCGCGGTGCCGCGGGCGGCGCCGATCGCGCATTTCATCGCCTCGAAACGGTCGCCGTTGATGCGCGCGTTGTTGGCAAGCTTCGGAAAATTCTGCCCTGACGGCTCGATCGCGATCGCCTTGTGCGACCCGAACGGCCTGCTCGACACCAGCACCGACCAGTAGCCGTAATTGGCGCCGCAATCGAGCAGCGTGTAGTCGACGTCGGCGGAGTCCTGGAACAGCAGTTCGAGTTCGTTCTCGTACTGGTAGGTGCGGTTGAGCAGCTTGCTCCAGTAGCCGTCGCCATAGGGAAACTCGAAGATGGCGTCCGAGTTGAGTTTGACCTGGATCCCGCGCTCCGGCAGCATCGTGCGCAAGAAATTGGCGCACATATTGTAGCCGCGATGCGAGAAATGCGCGCCCACCTTCGACCCCAGCGTCAGCGCCATCGCGGCCAGACGCTCCCATGCGTTGACGCCTTCGAGCGCGCCCGTCGCCCGGTCGAACCGGATTGGCGACTGAGACAGGGAAGCGGACTGCGGGATCGACATCAAAGCTCCCTTCAATTGGAGCTCGGGCTTGGATAACAAGCCCAGTCGCGGAAAGATACGCAGACATACTCGTGGTCGGCAGCCTTCAGTCGCTTGAAAGAGCCGTACTTGGGCGTGCAGGAATCACCCGACCCATTTGGCAGGACGCGCATCGTCCATCGCGTGCATTCGACCACTTCCTGAAGTTCGCCTTCGGCCATCACCTCAAACCCACGATCCAGCAAGCCCTGGAGGCGGTCGGACAGCACGCGGTCGTCCGCGATGGCAATCGTTGCCATCGTTCCGAACGTCACAGCTATCGTGGTCGCGGCCTTCATCTACCGATCGACCTCTCCGAACACGATGTCGAGCGAACCGAGAATGGCCGAGACGTCGGCGAGCAGATGGCCCTTGCAGATGTGGTGCATCGCCTGCAGATGGGCGAAGCCCGGCGCGCGGATCTTGCACTTGTAGGGCTTGTTGGTGCCGTCGGAGACCAGATAGACGCCGAACTCGCCCTTCGGCGCTTCAACCGCG
>DATCXE010000169.1:0-6771 GCA_036565985.1 Bradyrhizobium sp. | reverse complement strand
CTTGCCAGATATTGCCGGGGCGACCGTGATTTCCTTCGGCGCGGTCAACGCAAGCCGCGAGCCGTCGGCATCGCAGGATCGCGGGCTGGTGCCCGCGCCGCTGCCTATAATGGAATCGCTCGCGTTACGCCGCCTTGGCGGAATGCTCGGCGCCCTCGAGCTTGCGCTTGCGCCAGATCGATCCCGCGACCAGCACCACGGCGATGCCGAGTAATCCCAGCACGACCTCTCCGCCATGACCGCCATTGGCGAATTGCGGTCCCAGGCCGATCGACTTGAGGATGCCGTCGAGGCCGACGCCGACCGGGCCATTGAAGAAGGCGTGCAGTGATGGTTGCAGCGCCGGGTCGGTCGCCATGACCTCGCCGGCGATCCAGCCCAGCAAGGCGGCGCCGGCCCATACCAGGGCGGGCAGGCGCGTGAGCAGCGCCATGATCAGCGCAGCGCCTGCGACGATCAGGGGAACGCTGATGGCTAGGCCGATGACGAGCAGGGGAATGCTGCCATTGGCGGCCGCGGCAACCGCGATGACGTTGTCGAGGCTCATCACGATATCGGCGATCGCCACGATCTGGACGGCCGCCCACAGATGCGCCGCCGCGTCCACGTCGCCCTCGCCCTCGTGTTCAGGCACCAGCAGCTTTGCCGCGATCACGAGCAGCGCCAATCCGCCGACCAGCTTGAGGAACGGCAGCCCCATCAACGTCACGACGATACCGGTGAAGATGATGCGCAGGAACACCGCAACGCCGGCGCCAAGGACCATGCCCCAGAACCGCTGGCGCGGCGGCAGGCCCCGGCACGCCATCGCGATGACAAGCGCGTTGTCGCCCGACAGCAGGATGTTGATCCACATGATCTTGCCGAGCGCGACCCAGAAAGCGGGTTGCTGCATCTCGGCCTGGAACTGGGTGAAGAACGCCGAGATCGTCGCCGGATCGAAAAATTGCCACAGCCAGTTCACAGCATCTCTCCCCCCGGCCTTCTCAGCCGTTGCATGCGGCTATCGTTGCCGCTGTCCCAATCGCTCAGCCGACGATTTCATTGCCCGAAAAGAACTGCGCGATTTCGATCGCGGCGGTCTCCGGGGCATCCGACCCGTGCACCGAATTCTCGCCGATCGACTTTGCGTGGACCTTGCGGATGGTGCCATCGGCCGCCTTCGACGGATCGGTGGCGCCCATCACGTCGCGATATTTCAATACGGCGCCCTCGCCCTCCAGCACCTGCACCACGACCGGACCTGATGTCATGAAGTCGACCAGTTCGCCGAAGAACGGACGCGCCTTGTGAACGGCGTAGAAGGTCTCGGCCTGTTGGCGGGTCATGCGAATGCGCTTCTGGGCCACGATGCGGAGCCCGGCCTTCTCGATCAGCGCGTTGACGGCGCCAGTCAGATTGCGCTCGGTCGCGTCCGGTTTGATGATCGAGAAAGTGCGTTCAATCGCCATTTGTTCGTCCTTACAATACGCTGGTGGAGGGTTGCGGGGCTTATATCGGCGCCACCCCGCCACGGCAAGGGACCCGGTGACGCGCCCTGCCATCCGCTTTTGACGGCTCTTCACCGCGGCGGCGCCGGCCTCGAGGCGCTCCCCGGGCGCGCAGATTACCCCGATTTCATGGAGGTGAACCCTCTATGAGACCTGCGTCACGTACCGGTTCAGCCTCACCCCCATACACTTCGAACAATCGGACACCTGGCAGGCTCGCCGGGCGTCACGGGAGGTCTTACCGAAGGCGCTTTCCGCGCCTCAAATCTTGAGGAGACGATCATGTTACGCAAACTCTCGCTCGTTGTTGCGGCCGCGGCTTCGCTCGGTGCGGCCGCGCTGGCGCCAACCTCCGCCTCGGCGCATGGCTGGCACCATGGCGGCTGGCATCCTCACTGGGGTGGCCCGCGCGTCATCATCGGCGGCCCCGCCTATTATGCCGGCGGATATGGCGGCTGCTACGTGCGGCGCCTCGTACCGACCCCGTTCGGACTGCGCTGGCGGCTGGTAAATCGCTGCTTCTGATCGGTTTGAGTTCCCTGACGCCCCGGCCACCGCGCCGGGGCTTTTTTCGGAACCGGAGCAGAGCGCGCGATTCGCTACCTGCGGACGAATGCATTCGTCCATGCGCGGGAAACTAAATCCATCCCAATGACTTGACTTACGAAGATCACTCAAACCCCGCGCGGATTGCGATGTGGAACGCGTCGAGCGAATGACCGAAGAGAATTGCCATGAACACCCAAACCTACAACGATGTCGAACAGATTGATCGTCGGACCTGCCGGTCGATCTGCGATGCGGTCGGCGAACGGCTGCAGCGGAGCTTCCGCCCCGAAACCGAGTTGACGCCCCGGTTGCGGGAACTGATGGACGAACTGCGTCGGCACGATAACGACCGGCATTGAGACCTGCCGGAACGACGCCTGCCGATATATTTCATCAATACGCCGATCAAATTTGCCAATAACGGATTGCGTTTGGGGTTGCGTTTGCGGGCCGCTCCGGTGACAACCCCGCATGCTTTCAATATCGGATATTTCGGTCCGCATCGCCGGACGGCTTTTGATCGACAGCAGCACGGTGCAGATCGTGCCGGGCGCGCGCGTCGGATTCGTCGGCCGTAACGGCGTCGGAAAGTCGACGCTGTTTCATGCGATTCGCGGCGACCTGCCGATCGAATCCGGCAGCATCACGCTGCCGCCCCGCTGGCGAATTGGCAGCCTGGCGCAGGAAGCGCCCGACGGGCCGGAAAGCCTCGTCAACGTCGTGCTGAAGGCCGACCTGGAGCGCGACGCGCTGCTGCGCGAAGCCGAAACCGCCGACGACCCGCACCGGATCGCCGAGATCCAGACCCGCCTCGTCGACATCGACGCGCACTCCGCGCCGGCGCGCGCGGCCGCGATCCTGAGCGGGCTCGGATTTTCGACCGCGGACCAGGCGCGGCCATGTTCGGAATTCTCCGGCGGCTGGCGCATGCGGGTGGCGCTGGCGGCGACGCTGTTCGCGGCGCCAGATCTTCTCCTGCTCGACGAGCCGACCAACTACCTCGACCTCGAAGGCACGCTTTGGCTGGAAGACCATCTGGCCAACTACCCGCGCACCGTCATCGTGATCAGCCATGACCGCGATCTGCTCGACACCTCCGTCGACCAGATCCTGCACCTCGACCGCGGCAAGCTGACGCTCTACAAGGGCACCTATTCCTCCTTCGAGGAACAGCGCGCCACCCGCGAGATGCTGGACGCCAAGCACGCCAAGCGGCAGGCCGACGAACGCAAGCGGCTGCAGGCCTTTGTCGATCGCTTCAAGGCCAAGGCATCCAAGGCGCGCCAGGCGCAGTCCCGCGTGAAAATGCTGGAGCGCATGAAGCCCGTCACTGCGCTGGTGACGCAGGACGTGCGTGAGATTTCGTTTCCGACGCCGGAGAAGATGCTGTCGCCGCCGATCATCGCGGTCGACGACGTCTCGGTCGGCTATGACCCGAAGAAGCCGGTGCTCAACCGCGTGACGCTGCGGATCGACACCGACGACCGCATCGCCTTGCTCGGCTCCAACGGCAACGGCAAATCGACGCTGGTCAAGCTTCTCGCCAACAAGCTGCAACCGTTCTCCGGCCGGGTCACGCGCGCCGAAAAACTGTCGGTCGGCTATTTCGCGCAGCATCAGGTCGACGAACTCAATCTCGACGGCTCGCCCTATGACCACGTCCGCAAGCTGATGCCGGATGCGACGGAAACCAAGGTGCGCGGGCGCGTCGGGGCTATCGGCTTTTCCGGCAAGGCCGGCGACACGCTGGTGCGAAGTCTGTCGGGCGGCGAGAAGGCGCGGCTGCTGCTCGGGCTCGCAACCTTCTACGCCCCCAACATGATCATCCTCGACGAGCCGACCAACCATCTGGATATCGACAGCCGTGCCGTGCTGGCCGAGGCGATCAACGATTTTCCCGGCGCCGTCATCATGGTCTCGCACGACCGTTATCTGATCGAGGCCTGCGCCGATCGATTGTGGGTGGTCGCCAACCAGACCGTCACCGCCTATGACGGCGATCTCGACGAATACCGGCGGATGGTGTTGTCCATCGGCGATACGCGCAACGGTTCGCGCGACCGCGGCAATGCGCGCGCCGGGGAAAATGCGAAGGAAAACGCCAAGCCGGAGCGCGGCAGAAATGAAAAGCGGACGCCGCTGAGGCAGCGGATCGCCGAGGCCGAGGCCGAGATCGAACGCATCAACGGCATCATCGCCAAGATCGACACCGCGCTTGCGCTGCCGGATCTGTTCACGCGCGATCCGAAGCAGGCAGCCCAGCTCAGCAAGGCGCGCGCCGGCGCCGAAAACGCGCTGCGGCGTGCGGAGGAGGATTGGCTGGAAGCCAGTTCCGAGTTCGACGAAGCGGCGAGTTAGAAACGAACCGGAGCCGCGAAAATTACGCCGCCGGCTTCCTCTTCGGCTTGGCGCCTTTCGGCTGCGCCACCGGCTCCGGTGCGCGCTCGATCGATGTCAGCCGGCCCGCGGTGAAGGTGTAGATGCCGGCGCGCGGACCGCGTGAATAGCTGACGACCGCAACGCGATCGCCGCGCGGGTTGTTGGACAGGCTGACGTTATCGGGCGCTCCGATGCCCCGCACGACGTCGCATTCGGCATGTCCCAGCGCTACCGTTCCCGTCGTCGGGGGAGTTGCTGGAGCGCCGGCAGCACCGTCAGCCAGCGCGTTGGCACCTCCGCCCATTCCGGGACAGGCGCCGTCGGCGCTGACGAGTTCGTCAGGCGCGACCGGCTTGTCCGGGCTGAGCGGCGGCGTTTCGATCGACACGTTCTTGACGAAGGTGCGGCCGGTCCGCGAAAACCAGTCCGCATCCTTCGAAAGAAGGTCGGACGCGCTATTGCAGCCTGCCAGCACGGGACCGAGCAGCAACAACGCCAGCAATGGCTTTCGATTGATGGTTCCGCGTCGCACGCTAGATCAAGCTCCCGCCCCTTAAATCCAGGCACTTGTCCGAACACCACTTTGCGGCATGACCATGACACCCGCGGGGTCCGGCACAGAAACCGCAGGATATCATTAATTCCAACGGATTCGCTATTGCCGGCGTTGCCACCGTCCCCGCTCGTCAGCCTGCCAGTACGTGACCTCGAACCCGAGCGCCTTGCAATCGGTCCAAACCGTGCGCGCCGCAGCCAGCGCCTCGTCATCGTCGCCGTTGAAGACCAGCACCACCCGATCGTAGCTGTCGGAGTCGGCCGGCAGCGCCGCGTTGTCGATCAGGAACCTGACATTGGCCTGGTTCGGGTTTCCCTCCTCGATCGAAAGGATGATGGGCTGATCCTGCGCGTCGCCGGCGCGCCAGGTGGCGTGCGGCAGGAACGAATCGTCGGTATAGGTCCACAGATGCGCGTCGAGCGCGTCGGTGCGCTCCTGCGAGGTCGATTGCACGACCACGCGCCAGCCGCGCTCGAGCGATTTCTCAAGCAAGGGCGGCAAGACATTCTCGATCGACATGTTCTGCAGATGGTAGAACAGGACTTCCGTCATCCGGCTTCCGCCAAAACGTTATTGACCTACTTCTTTGCTTCGTAGTGCTCTGCGACCAGCCGGTCCAGCAGCCGGACGCCGTAGCCAGACCCCCAGCTCTGGTTGATGTCGGTCTTCGGCGCACCCATCGCGGTACCGGCGATGTCGAGATGCGCCCACGGCGTATTGTCGACGAATCGCTGCAGGAATTGCGCCGCCGTGATCGAGCCGCCGTTGCGCACGCCGGTATTCTTCATGTCGGCAAACTGCGAGTCGATCATCTTGTCGTATTCGGGACCGAGCGGCATGCGCCAGACGCGCTCGCCGGTCTCGTTGCCGATCCTGCTCAGCCGTTCCGACAATTCATCGTTGTTGGAGAACATGCCGGCATATTCGGTGCCGAGCGCCACCATGATGGCACCGGTCAGCGTTGCCAGATCGACCATGAATTTAGGCTTGAACTTCTTGGCCACGTACCAGAGCACGTCGGCCAGCACGAGACGGCCTTCGGCGTCGGTGTTGATGATCTCGATCGTCTGCCCCGACATCGAGGTGACGATGTCGCCGGGGCGCTGGGCGTTGCCGTCGGGCATGTTCTCCACCAGGCCGATGGCGCCGACCGCGTTGACCTTCGCCTTGCGGGCAGCGAGCGCATGCATCAGGCCGACCACGCAGGCCGCCCCTCCCATGTCGCCCTTCATGTCCTCCATGCCGCCGGCGCCCTTGATCGAAATGCCGCCGGTATCGAAGCAGACGCCTTTGCCAACGAAAGCAACGGGTTGATCGCCTTTCTTGCCGCCGTTCCAGCGCATGATCACGGTGCGGCCGGGCTGCGTGGAGCCCTGCGCGACACCGAGCAAGGCGCCCATGCCGAGCTTCGTCATCGCCTTGACGTCGAGCACCTCGACCTGGACCCCAAGTTTCCTGAGCTGGCTGGCGCGACGCGCGAATTCCACGGGATAGAGAACGTTCGGCGGCTCGTTGACGAGTTCGCGCGCGATGTTCACGCCGTCCACGACATGGGACGCCGGTGCGAACGCCTTTCGCGCGGCAGGCACATCGTCGACGGCGATGGAAACGTCGGCCTTGAGGGCGCCGTTCTCGCCTTCCTTTTTCTTGGTCTTGTAGCGGTCGAACTTGTAGGCGCGCAGCCGGATGCCCGACGCGATGGCCGCGGCGGCATCGGGCGCCATGGCTCCGCCGGACAGTTCGGCCACCACGGTGACGGCCTGGCTGGCGGCATTCAGCTTGCCTGCCGTCACCCCG
>DATCXE010000166.1:0-5588 GCA_036565985.1 Bradyrhizobium sp. | reverse complement strand
GATGTAGATGTAGGACTGGCCCTGCGTGGCGAACAATTTTGAGAGATCGGCGAGCAGGCTTTCGGTCAATTCCACCATCTGGTCGGAATAGATATCGAGCGCCGGGCGATGCATCGCCTGCAGCACTTCGTCGGGCATGGTAGTAGGTCCCGGGATGGCCAGAAATTCCCGGCCCGCGCGAACGGTCATTTGTTGGTTGTCCTTTTGGGCAAATACGCGCAATCGATGCGCATCAGGTTTGGACGCCATTGTATTGGATTGAGCCGGTCATTGCGAGCGTAGCGACGCAATTCGTTTCCCGTCATTCCGGGGCGATGCGCAGCATCGAACCCGGAATCTCGAGATTCCCCGGGGTGCAATTGCACCCCTGAGGTCTGGTGCTGGCGCACCATCCCGGAATGACAGAAGTGTGAGGCACTCTACTTCCCCACCGCATCGGCGATCGCGTGCCAGATCTGGTCCTTCAGCGCCGTCGCCGGCGGGCTTGGAATCGTCACCGCCGGCCCGACGCGCTTTTTGCAGCCTTCAACCAGCCGAAGCACCCATATTTCGCCGTCGGTGTAATAAAGGTCGCCGCCGCCATTATGGCCGGCGATCGTGGGCCCGATGCCGGTGACCTGATATCTGGCGTCCACCATGCCGGCGTTTTCCAGGTCGGCGGTGAGCAGCGCGCGCTCGGCGTCGAGATCGGGGCTGATATGGTGGGTGACCGCCACGGTGTATTTGCTGACGCCGACGCCGCGATCCTCGGTGGCCGCGCCGAGCCAGACCGGGCGCTGTTCCTCGCCCTTGTCCAGCACCTTCCAGTAACGCACATGGTTGCGCCGATCGGCGCTGGCCCCGATCGGCTTTTCATAGGCGAGATCCTCGCGGCGGCCGAGGTAATAGAGATTGCTGACCGGCGCGTCCCTGTACGGCCGGTCGAGCAGCACGCTGCCGACAATCTCGATCGAGGATTTCAGCGTGATCGGATCGGCCGGATACCAGCCGGCCGCATGCATCGCGCAGACGACATCGGCGAGGTCGCCGACCAGCCCGACATTCATGGGATCGCCGGGAATACCTTGCCCGGTGCGTGTCACCATCGGCAGGTCGGCCAGCCCGCGCTGGTGCTCGTAATGCGTCCAGAAGCCGGGCAGCACCAGATAAGCGATCAGGCCATAGCCTGCGAGGATGAACAGCGTGAGCGTCAACGCGCGCCGCAGCCCGCCGCGCTTACGCTTCGGTGGCAATCGTTGATCGGCCTGAAGATCGGTCAATGCGTTGTACTCTAAGAGAGTCGATCGGTCTGAAGTTCTCCCTCTCCCCGTTCTTCACGGGGAGAGGCAAGAGAAGAAATTATCGTCTGGTCTCGCGGCAGCCGGCGGCTTCGGCCTCTTCGACCGAGCAGAACCAGCGCGTGCCCTTGCTGATCTTCATTTCGATCTTCGCATACCAGCGGCTCGTCGGCTGGTGAAAAATGCATTCGCCGGAACGGTTGACGTTACCCTTGATGGTGCAGTCGGGCGAGGGCGCGACCGGTCCGGATGCCGATGCCAGCAGGATTGCCCTGGCGTTCTCCGGCGGCTTGATCGCGCCGAGGATGGTGGTCTTCTTGTTGCGGACGCGCCAGTCCCACGGCGCGATGAACGCACCTTGCCACATGCCGGCCTTGGCTTCGCGCGCGGCTTTCTCGTCGGCCTCGTAGTCGCGGGAGATCCGCGTGTACGCCAGCGCCCAGCCGTTCGATACCAACCATTTCTGGATGTCCTCGCCGTCGGCGTGGCAGCGCGCGACGGTGCGGCCGCGGCGATCCGTAACCGCCCTGGTCTGGCAGGTCCAGCTCTTGCCTCCGAAGCGCTTGGTCAGTTCGTCCCGCGCCGCCACGCCGCAGGTCCACCGCTCGCCCTTGGTGTTGAGGCAGAGCTGATCCACCGCGGGCGCGTCGATGCCGCCGAGCCGAAGGCGGTGGTTGCCGATCTGGACCTGATCGCCTTCGCGGATTTTCGGGACGCCGCTGATGTCGGCCGCCTGCGCAATGGCGGGGAGCAGCAACAGCAAAAACGTGAGCGGCCATTTCCGTGGTTTCATCGGCAATCCCGGCAAAGCAGTAATCGGAAAGCGGCTCAAATTAACATGCACAGTTATTGTGCGGTCAATCCGGCCGCTGTGCCAGCGCGTGGCGCTTTGGGCAGCTTCAACTTCCTGTCATTGTTTCCGTCATTCCAGGATGGTCCGTAGGACCAGACCTCAGGGGTGCAATTGCACCCCGGGGAATCTCGAGATTCCAGGTTCGATGCTTCGCATCGCCCGGAATGACGAGGTCGTCGAAGCTATCCCTTCACCATCACGTCCCGCGCCAGCGCCAGCCCCATCAGCACGAAGGCCGAGGTCACCTCGGGCCCGCCGACGAGGATCCGCGTCGGCGTCTTCATCTTGTTCCATTCATAGGCCTTGTACGGCCCATGCCGGCCGCCTTCGCCGAGATGGCTGACGATGCAGTGCAGCGCCGGAGCAAATGCCGAAACGTTGGCGCCGAGATGCGCCAGTGCCATCAGCGCCAGCGCGGCGTCGAACGGGTTCATCTCGCTGGCCATCAACTCGTCCTGGACATAGGCCAGCACCTTGCCGCGAACGAATTCGAACGTGCCGTCGGGATCGATCACCCGCCGCGCCGACGCCGGCAACGCCATGAAGGCCGCATGGCAGCGGCCGAAATAGGCCGAGTAGAGTTCCGGCAGGTAATAGATATGCGAGCGCGGGTTTTTGAACGCGCCGCTTTCCACCAGCCGCCGCTGGAAGCCGATGATGCGATGCACCGTCTCCAGCCGCTGCGGAGTCTCGATGATCTTCCAGCGTGCGAGATTGCGAAAACTGACTTCGAGAATATCGAGATTGAGCGTCGGATCGAGGTCGTTGCCATAGGGCCGATCGCCCGCGAGATTGTCGATCCAGGTGACGACGCCGCCCTCGAAGTCGACATTGTCGTTCAACGGCACCGTGACGCGCGGCTCGTTGGCGCCCTCGCGCACCTGGTAGCCGCGGTAGAAATCCAGCAGCGGCTGGTCGAGGATCGGATCGGTGGAGCCGGCTTGTGTCGCGGCCGAGAACGAGCACGCGGTGGTGTCGCAGTCCGGCACATAGATGCCGAAGCCGAGATCCTGCTTGATCTGCGAAAAGAACTTCGAAAATCGCGGATGCGGCAGCGGCGCCAGCGCCGTCACGACCCGCACGGTCGAGCCGTCATGCGAGGGCACTTCCTCGGCGGAGGTCTTCAGGCAGAAATCCACCATCTCCGCGATCGCGCGCTTCGAGGCTGCCGCCTCATCCGCCGAGGCCAGTCCGGTTTCGACGTAGCTCAACAGCGCCTCGGTGAAGAAGGCGTCGTAATAGGCCGAGCGGTGCCGGATCTGCATCGGCTGCCACATCGGCTCGGCGATTCCCGTCCAGGGCGGGTTGATCAGCGCCCGCGCCGGCGAATGCGCGATGAAGATCCGCGCCAGGCTGAACAGCAGCGTCGAGTTCTTGTAGCCGCGCGAGTTCAGCCCGGTCAGCGCGGCCACCATCTCGCGCCCGCCCATGTCGGGATCGCCGATCAGGTTGAACGCCGCATAGGTCGGGATGAAGCCGTTGCTGTCGAACGACCGCAACAGATGCGCGCCGCAGCGGCGGATCACCTTCTCGATCGCGGCCAGATCGGGCACCCTGGCCGGCGCCGCGGCAGGCCCGGGCTGGGGGTGGCGGACATTGATGTCGGCCATCAGCTCGGCGATCGGGGCGCCGACCGCGGCCCAGTCCGGCTCGGCATCGTCGCGCGCCCGCCTCAGTGCCTCGCGCAGCGCCTGGAGGCGGCCCTCATCCCGCAAGGCCGGTAACCCGGTGCGGCGGAGCAGCGGCCGCAGCGCCGGATTACCCAGTGCCGTGCGATAGAACTTTCCAAGATGGGGGTCGCCGCCGCGGTACTTCAGCAGCACGGGATCGCAGACGTCGTACAGCGAAGGGCCGTCTTTCCGGACGGTCAGGGCGCGAAAGGCCGCGCCGGCGATCGTTTGGACGCCCATGCCGTGTCTTTCCGCCGGAACGGTGAAGGTAAGGCCGCGTTAAGCATGATGGCGAAGGCCGGCAAGCCGACTTTTCGCAGCAATCAGGCTCGATGGAGAGTCCACACGGCCACCGCCGGCCGGAGAAGGCCCGCAAGCCATTGAAAAGTAACCGAGTCCGCAGGAAACGCAAATGTGACAAAGATCACATAAGAGAACTTAACTTCCCACCATTATCCCCGGCTATCGGCTCCATGCGTCAAATGAGGTTGTTCGGGAGACCCCTACAGGCTAAAGGACCGGTTGTTGCGGTGCCGCAAATTGATCGCAATTGGTCGGCACACACCCGGCAACCCCTGAAACCTTGACGGTGCCCACGCGACTAACTGCCGCGTCTTGTTTGGTGCCATCTGGACAAACTTGGGAATTGTATCGCGATGAACCTCGGTATTGCCCGCATCTCCCGCCGCACCGTCACCATTGCCGTAGCCTTTGTCGGCCTGGTGTCGCTCGTGCTCGGCGCCCATGCAGCGCTGAACAAGCGCTCGCTCGATGCCGCCAAGGTGATCGCGACCGAGCATACCGGCTCGATCGGCCAGACGGCTTCGCGCGTCGCCCTCGTGATCGGCAATGGTCACTACCCTGACGCGTCCGCGCCGCTGGCCCAGCCCATCAATGACGCGCGCGGCCTCACGGCTGCGCTGCGCGGCAAGGGGTTCGACGTCGATGTGGTCGAGGACGCCACCAGGGACGACATGGCCCGCGCCATCGCCCGGCTCAAGGACAAGATCAAGCCCGACACCGTGGTGATGCTGTTCTTCGGCGGCTACGGCGTGCAGGTCGGCCGCGAGAGCTTCATGATTCCGGTCGACGCGCGGATCTGGAAGGAAGCCGATGTCCGCCGCGACGGCGTCAGCATCGAGCAGGTGCTGGATGCGATGACCGAGAAAGGCGCCAAGGCCAAGCTGGTCGTCGTCGACGCTTCCCGCCGCAATCCCTATGAGCGCCGCTTCCGCTCCTACTCCCACGGACTGGCGCCGATCTCGGTGCCGGAAAATGCGCTGATCCTGACCTCGGCAACGCCTGGCAAGGTGGCCGATGACGGCAATGGCCAGTACAGCGTGCTGGTGACCGAACTGCTCAACAACCTCAATTCGCAGTCCGGCGCCGCCACCGCCTTCAACAAGACCCGCATCTCGGTTTCCCGCGCCTCCGAAGGCGAGCAGGTGCCCCAGGTCTCGTCGTCGCTGCTGGAAGACGTCCGCATCGGCGGGTAACGCCGCGTCCAAGTCCAACTCCATCGCCCGTCGTCCCTGCGAATACTTTCGCAGGGGCGACGGAGAGATCTATTGCAGCCCCCGTCCTATTTCGCATCCGCGCTCGCCGTCACCGGCCGCACCGGATCACCCTCGCGCAACAGCGCGCCGGCGCGCGCCACGACGATGTCGCCTTCCTGCAGCCCCGAGGTGATCTCGACCTGTCCGGCTGACATCAATCCGGTTTCCACCCGCCGCGTTTCGACGCGCGCGCGCCGCACCACCTGCACCACGGTGCCGGCGGAGCCGTAGA
>DATCXE010000148.1:0-6679 GCA_036565985.1 Bradyrhizobium sp. | reverse complement strand
CACTTCCGCGCTGTCGATCAATCCGCTGCGCGCCAGCCAGTACTTTGCGGGCGCCGGGCTCGGCTCGGCGAACAGCAATTGCGTCAGTTCGGAAACACCTTCCCAGCACGCCAGCGCGCCGTCACGGTCGCCCTGCTTCAGCAGCGCGTAGACCGAAGCGAATGCTTCGGTCTCCAGATGCGCCGACAGCAGGATGGCGCCGTCGGCGCCGTCGGTCAGCGCCTCGTGATAGTGCGCGTCCTCGCCGGTCAGCACCCGAAAGCCCGGCGGCTTGCGGCTGATGAACTCGATCGACTGTGCGCGATCGGCGCTGCAATCCTTGATGCCGACGATGTTCGGATGTTCGGCGAGTTGCAGCAGCGTCTCGTTGGTGAGGTTGACCGCAGTCCGGTACGGGATGTTGTAAAGCACGAGCGGCCATGAGGCGTGATCGGCGAGCGTTTCGAAATGCCTTATCAGGCCGCGCTGCGAGGGCCGCGTGTAATAGGGGCTTGCGATCAGATAGCCGTCGATCGGCCAGGCGGCGGTCTCATCCAGCGCATCCAGCATCTTCGACGTCACCGCGCCTGACAGCCCGAGGCAGAGCGGCAGGTAGCGTTGGCTGGCGGAAAGTTCCGCGCGCACCGTCGTGACCAGTTGATCGAGTTCGGCAATGCCAAGCGCCATGCCTTCGCCCGACGTCGCCGCGAGGATCAGGCCGTCGACCGGGCCGCTTGCATAGTGCCTGACAAGCCGTCGCAGGCTGGGCTCGTCGAGTGCGCCGTCGCGAAACGGCGTGACCAGGGGCAGCCACAGGCCCTTCAGCTGGCTTTGCAGATCGGTCGTGGTCGCGTTGGTCGTCGGTCGGTCGTTCATTATTCCATCTCCTTTGGGAACAAGAGCCGGAGACGGGACAATAAAAAAACCCCGTCCAGACGGCGGGGTTTCGGGATCGTGGTTAGCGGCAGGTTTATCGCGCGCGTCGATCTCGGGTCCCCGGATGGGGACCTTTTTTCGACGACAGAGCTGCGCACGAATTCGTGATCATTTGCGGATGATGCTGGCGAGGCGCTCGGTTGTCAATCCGTGCACGAGTTGACCAACCCGAGAACCTGACGATGCGACAGAAAAAAAGCCGGGCTCGAATTGAGCCCGGCCTAAGGTATTGGCCACGTGAGGCCGACACAATCACCTTCCAAGAGGGATTACTGAACTGCCGCGCCACTGGAGGAGGGGGACATATGCGCGACGCGACCGATCAGCGTGAAAACACTATGATCCCCATCAGGCCTTCGCAGCAAGCACCCGAGCCGCATGTCTGACATGCGGAGAGCGAGGCCTCTATAAAAACCGCTAATTTGGAAGCGGTTTGACGAAGCGTCAGCAGCTTTCAGGAAGGCCAGCGCTGCGCCTTGCTCACCACGAAATCGCGGAACACCTGTACCCGCGCCACCGTCTTCAACTCTTCGGGATAGACGAAATAGGTGTCGATCGCGATCGAGTCGGTTTCGCCGAACAACTGCACCAGACGGCTGTTTTCCTCGACCAGATAGTCGGGCAGGGCGGCGATGCCGAGCCCCTGCTGACAGGCACGGACCAGGCCCAGGATGTTGTTGACCTTGAAATAGGCCTCGCGCGGACCCGAGCCGTTGCGGCCGGCATCGATCAGCCAACTGCGGTTCTGCAGATGCACGGGAACCTGCGCGTCGCCGAGCATGATGATGCGATGCGAGTCGAGGTCGTCGAGCGTGCGCGGCGTGCCGAAGCGCTTGATGTATTCCGGCGAGCAATAGGCGTGGAAGCCGATCGAGAACAGCTTGCGCTGGATCAGGTCGGGCTGCGTCGGCTTGCGGGTCCGGATCGCGACGTCGGCCTCGCGCATTGACAGATCGAGATCCTCGTCGGTGACGATCAGCGAGATGCGGATGTCCGGATACAGCGCGGTGAATTCGTCGAGCCGCGGGATCAGCCAGTTGATGCCGAGCGCCGGCGGCGTGGTGATCTTGAGATCGCCGCTCGGCCGCTCGCGGCTGTCGGTGAGCTTGGCGCGCGCGGCTTGCAACTGCATGAACACGTCATGCGCGGTGCGAAACAACAGGTCGCCCTGTTCGGTGAGGATGAGCCCGCGCGCATGGCGGTGGAACAGCGATACCGCAAGTTCCTGCTCGAGCGCGCTGACCTGCCGCGACACCGCTGATTGCGAAAGCCCGAGTTGCTCGCCGGCATGTGTGAAACTGCCCGCTTCCGCGGCCGCGTGAAACACCTTCAGCTTGTCCCAATCCATGTCCTTAAATCCGTCTCGCGTTCGACGCATGATTATTCAGCCGCCGCGCGGTCGCTCGCGCGCAAGGCAAGGAAACGTTCTGCCTCGAGGGCGGCCATGCAGCCCAGTCCCGCAGCCGTGACCGCCTGCCGGTAGGTTTCGTCCGCGACGTCTCCGGCGGCAAACAGGCCGGGAATCGACGTGGCGGTCGAGTTCGGCGCCACCTCGACATAGCCCGAGGGTTTCAGCTTGATCTGGCCGGCAACGAGGTCGGTGGCCGGCGCGTGACCGATGGCGATGAAGACGCCGTCCGCGGGCACTTCCCTGAGTGCACCGGTCTTGACGTTCCTCAGGCGCACATGGGTGACCTTGCCCGGGTTTTCCGCGCCGCAGATTTCGTCGATCGCGCTGTCCCAGACCACCTTGATCTTGGGGTGCTTGAACAGCCGGTCCTGCAGGATGCGCTCGGCGCGGAAATGATCGCGGCGATGCACGATCGTTACCTGCGAGGCGAAATTAGTCAGGAACAGCGCCTCCTCGACCGCGGTGTTGCCGCCGCCGACCACGATCACTTCCTTGCCGCGGTAGAAGAAACCGTCGCAGGTCGCGCAGGCCGAGACGCCGAAGCCCTTGAATTTTTCTTCCGAGGGAATGCCGAGCCAGCGCGCCTGCGCGCCGGTGGCAAGGACCACCGTTTCGGCGAGATAGACGTCGCCGCTGTCGCAGGTGAGACGGAACGGCCGCTGCCCGAGTTCGAGCTTGTTGACGAGATCGGTGACGATCCTGGTGCCGACATGCGCCGCCTGTTTCTCCATCTGCTCCATCAGCCACGGGCCCTGGATGACGTCGGCGAAACCCGGATAGTTTTCCACGTCGGTGGTGATGGTGAGTTGTCCGCCGGGCTGGATGCCCTGGATCAGAACCGGCTCCAGCATCGCGCGCGCCGCGTAGATCGCCGCGGTGTAACCGGCGGGGCCGGAACCGATTATGACGACCTTGGCATGGATAGGCGCGGGCATCGGTAGATCCCTCTCTTGTATGGGGGCTTGTCCAGGGCATGAACAGAAAGCGCCGGGAAAGGCATCGCTGCGGCGCTGAAAGTGTCAAATCCAAGTCTAAGACATCTGGGTAGCTATGCAAGAATTGCAATCCAAATAAGCGAAATTTCCCCGGAACGGCGTTAAATGGCGCGGTGCACGCGCAATAAAATTGCGCACCCGCAGCGGACTGGGCTAAGGGTGTTGCAAGTATACCCACCTAGATGGGCCCACTCCCAGGGAACCGGACGCACGTGTCGAAGAATCTTGACGAAATCGACCTCAGAATTCTCGCTGAAATTCAGGCCGATGGCCGAATCACCAATGTGGAACTGGCCAAACGGGTCGGCATTTCGCCGCCTCCTTGCCTGCGCCGGGTCCGCACGCTGGAGGAGGAGGGCTACATCCAGGGTTACCGTGGATTGCTGGATCCGCGCCGGCTCGGATTCGACGTCACGGTGTTCGCGTCGGTGCACCTGTCGAGCCAGGCCGACGCCGACTTGCGCGCCTTCGAGGAGTTCGTCCGCGCCGAGCCGCTGGTGCGGGAATGCTGGATGCTCTCGGGCGAGGTGGACTTCATCCTGAAATGCGTCGCACCCGACATGGCGACGTTTCAGGATTTCGTCACGCACCTGACCGCGGCCCCGCACGTTCGCAACGTGCGAACGTCGCTGGTGCTGCACAACTCGAAATACGAGCCGGCGGTGCCGCTCGATGTGAAGGTCGTGAGCTGAGAGTCATTCCGGGTTCGATGCTTCGCATCGCCCCGGAATGACTGGATGAGTTACTTCTTCCGCATCGCGTCGACGCTGATCGGCCCGCCGCCCGCCGTCGCCAGATAGAGACAGGCGAAGCAGAACAGGATCGCGGCCGTGCCGCCATTGAGCAGCGGCAGGAACACCGGCTTGGCCGCGTCCTTGAACATATGGCCGAGGAAATAGGCGAAGGCCATTTGGCCGGACAGGATGAAGGCGCTGATGCGCGTGAACAGACCGACCATCAGGAGCGCGCCGAGAACGAGCTCGATCGTGCCGGCCACCGTGATCAGCGGCGGAATGTTTGCGAAATAGGGCAGCACCGGAAACTTGAAGATCTTGGCAATGCCGTACTGAAACAACAGCAGCCCGGTGAAGAAACGAAGCAGGCTCAGCGCCACCGGCTGATATTTGGCGAGCATCTTGTCGAATTGGTCCATGTCATTTTGTCCCCGGTTTGACACGCTGGAAGGTAGCACCACGATATTACACCGTGTTGGTCGATTGCGTGTGATGCCGACACAACACCTCCAAACTTGAATCATTCCACCCGCGCGTGACCGGTTGGCGACAACGTCGCGATTGCGACGCAACAACGCAGTCCGCGCGGCATGCGAAAAACAGGTAGTTGTCAAAATGCGCAGCGCCGCCACTCACAATCCGGTCAGGACGGCGGCCAACAAAAAAGCCGCGTGGCAACGCGGCTTTTTCGCAACGGTAACTCGCAGGTGACTTAACTAGAAGATGACTATCGCCACTCGACCTTGGTGATTTCGTACGCCTTGGCCCCGCCGGGAGCCACGACCTCCACGGTCGCGCCCTTCTTCTTGCCGATCAGGGCACGGGCCATCGGCGAGGTGATGGAGATGCGGCCCTTCTTGGCGTCCGCCTCCGGCTCGCCGACGATCTGCCATACCGTTTTCTTCTCGGTGTCCTCGTCGACCAGCGTGACGGTGGCGCCGAACTTGACGGTGTCGCCCGAGAGCTTGCTGATGTCGATAATGTCGGCGCGCGCCAGCTTGTCTTCCAACTCGGCGATGCGGCCTTCGTTGTGCGACTGCTCTTCCTTGGCGGCATGATATTCCGCGTTCTCCGAAAGGTCGCCGTGCGAGCGCGCCTCCGCGATATGTTCGATGATGCGCGGACGCTCCACCGACTGGCGCTGCTTCAACTCGACTTCCAGCGCGGCATAGCCGCTCGCGGTCATCGGAACCTTTTCCATCATATCTTCCGTCCTTCCATCGCGCGAACCGTTATCTGCCGGCGTGCGCACGAGGCATTTTTTAGATTTCGATTCGGGCTTTCACGGCCCCGGAGTGGGCCCGCAAGCCTGTTCAATTTCGGCCCTTTCAAAGGCCGATTCAACAATCAAACGCGCGGTGGGTTCCTGCCATACGGCTTTATTGCCAATCGTTTAGCGGGCATTTCAGCCCCGCCAACGATCAGTTTTCGGAAAAGTAACTCTGCAGGGTGCGGACCTCAAGGTCCCCGCCCAGATAGGCGCGGATGCCCTGGGCAGCCGCCACAGCACCCGAAAGAGTGGTGTAATACGGCACTTTATGCAAGAGGGCAGCGCGCCGCAGAGAACGGCTGTCGGCCAGTGCCTGCGGCCCCTCGGTGGTGTTCAAGACGAGCTGAATGTCGCCATTGGTGATGGCGTCGACGATGTGCGGCCGTCCTTCCAGCACCTTGTTAACCTTCTCGGTCGGCACGCCGTTGTCGTTGAGGAAGCGCTGCGTGCCCGAGGTTCCCATCACCTTGAAGCCGAGCGAGTGCAGCAGGCGGACCGCATCCACGATGCGGTGCTTGTCGCTTTCGCGGACCGAGACGAACACGGTGCCCTTGCGCGGCACCCGGGTGCCGCCGCCGAGCTGGCTCTTGGCAAAGGCGACCGCGAACGAGCTGTCGATGCCCATCACCTCGCCGGTCGATCGCATCTCCGGGCCGAGCACGGTATCGACGCCGGGGAAGCGCGCGAACGGGAATACCGATTCCTTGACGCCGACATGGCCGAGCTTGCGCTTCTTCAGCTTGAAGTCGGCGAGCTTCTCGCCGGCCATGATCCTTGCGGCGATCTTCGCCACCGGCGTGCCGACCACCTTGGCGACGAACGGCACGGTGCGCGAGGCCCGCGGATTGACTTCGAGCACGTAGATCTCGCCGTCCTTGATGGCGTATTGCACGTTCATCAGGCCGACGACGTCGAGGCCGAGCGCGAGCTCGCGGGTCTGCCGCTCGAGCTCTTCGATCATCTTGGCGTCGAGCGAATGCGGCGGCAGCGAACAGGCGGAGTCGCCGGAGTGTATGCCGGCTTCCTCGATATGTTCCATGATGCCGACGATGAAGGTGTCCTTGCCGTCGGAGAGGCAGTCGACGTCGATCTCGGTGGCGTCGGACAGATAGCGGTCGAACAGCAGCGGGTTCTTGCCGAGCACGGTGTTGATCTGCCCGGTCTTGTCGTTCGGATAGCGCGCCTTGACGTCGGCTGGCACCAGCTCGGGCAGGGTGCCGAGCAGGTAGTCGTTGAGCTGGGTTTCCTCGCGGATGATCTGCATCGCGCGGCCGCCCAGCACGTAGGACGGGCGCACCACCAGCGGCAGGCCGAGATCGGTCGCGACCAGGCGGGCCTGCTCGACCGAATAGGC
>DATCXE010000145.1:0-11142 GCA_036565985.1 Bradyrhizobium sp. | reverse complement strand
CTGCCGATCGATCCGTAGCAGAGCCCGGCCGAGGTCGCGACGCCGGATCCGCTCGAGGAGGAACCGACCCAGTAATTCGCATTCCAGGGATTGAGCGGGGCCTGATCATCAGGATGATGGCTCGTATAGGCCCCCTCCGTCATCTTGAGTTTTCCGAGCGTCACCGCGCCGGCGCGCTCGAGCCGATCGACGATGGTCGCATTGAACGACGGTACGAACTTCGCGTGGATCGTCGTGCCGCCCGCGGTCGGCGCAAAGGTCGTGTAGCACAGGTCCTTCAGCCCGATCGGAATGCCGTGAAGCGGCCCGCGCCAGATCCCTTTGGCGATCTCGCCGTCAAGCTTCTCTGCCTGCGCCATGGCGCGATCTGCCAGGACAAGCGCGTATCCGTGCAAACTTCCATCGAGCCTGTCGATGCGGCTCAGGATCGCCTGAGTGACCTCCGTGGACCGCAGTTCCTTGCGGCGAAACAGCTCGGAGAGTTCGGATATGGATTTGTAGTGCAGTTCATCCGCAGACATATTGGCACCCAGCTTTCATCGCATCCGCACGGCCCACGACCAGGCCCAACGCCTAGAACTGGACGCCACGCGTCAGGGCGCCGTCCACGACGAGGTTCGTGCCCGTGATGAAGCTGGCGGCCCGGCTCGCAAGAAACACGACGCCATTCGCCATCTCCTGCGGCGTACCCATGCGGCCGGTCGGATTGAGCGCCAGCGCGGTGTTGTACAGTTCGGGATTGCTGTCCTTGATCATGTTCCAGACCCCACCCTCGAAGTAGGTGTTGCCCGGCGACACTGAATTGGCGCGGATGCCCTTGCTCGCCAACTGATAGGCCAACCCTTGCGTGTAATGGATGATCGCGGCCTTGAACGTACCGTAGGGGCCGCTGGCAAAATCCACCTCGCGTCCCGACACGCTGGAGATCGTCACAATGGCAGCAGCTTTGCTCTTCTCCAGATATGGCATCGCGGCATTCACCAGCCGCACCGTCCCCATCATGTCGGTGGAGAATTCCTTCTCCCAGCTTTCCTCGTCCTGCCCGATGGAGAGCGCGCTGACATTGGCGACGACGACATCGATTCCGCCGAGCTTCGATGCCATATCGCCGACCCAATCCTTCAGGGCCGCGCCGTTCGAAACGTCAACCGCGCCGCCATACGCGGCAACGCCCTTGGCCTTGAGCGCCACGACCGCACTATCCACGTCTGCCTGATTGCGCGAGCAAATCCCGACATTGGCGCCTTCGGCCGCGAACGTCTCGGCGATCGCCCTGCCTATGCCCTTGGTGCTGCCCGTGACGAGAACCCTGGCTCCCTTGAGTCCCAGATCCATGTTCCACTCCCTCCCTGGTGATCCGATCTCGATCGACCGGCGCTTATGTCCGACAACGTTACACGTCAGGCGCGGTCTGCGTCACAGCAGCAGTTGCTCGCGGACATTATCCGCGGTGACGTCGTCTCCGGTCAGCGACCGCGTGATCTTGCCTTTTTCCATGATGTAGCATCGCTGGGCGATCGCCATGATCGTATCGAGGTTCTGTTCGACGAAGACGATCGTCGTCCCAAGCTCACTGCGGAACGACTTCAACGCTTCGCAAATATGCTGCACGATCGACGGCTGCACGCCCTCGGAAGGCTCGTCGAGGATCATCAGGGTCGGATTGCCGATCAGCGCACGCCCGATAGCCAGCTGCTGCTGCTCGCCCCCCGACATGGTGCCCGCGATCTGTCGCCGGCGCTCCCGCAAACGCGGGAAATACTCGTAGACGAGTTCCGGCAGCTTCTTTCCCTTTGGGCCGCCGATCAATTCGCCAACCTGCAGGTTTTCCTCGACACTCATCTGCGGAAATACATCCCGCCCCTGCGGGATGTAGCCGAAGCCGGCGCGCGCCCGGGCATCGGCCTGCAGCTGCGTCACATCCTGATCCATGAACGTGATCGTGCCTCGCCATGTTTCGAGGAGCCCGATCAGGCATCGCATCAACGTCGACTTGCCCACGCCGTTGCGGCCGATCACGCCGACGATCTCGCCGCGGGAGATCGACATGCTCACGCCCTGCAGGATCGGCGTCGCGCCGTAGCCCGCCCAAAGCTCCGATACATCGAGGATCCGGTCAGTGGACATGTGTCTTACCAAGGTAGATTTCGGCAACCTTCTCGTCCTGAATAATCGTCTCCAGATCGCCGCGCGCAAATATCTTTCCGAGATGCAGCACGGTGACACGCTGGGCGATCTGGCGCACGAACGCCATGTCATGCTCGACGACGAGAACCGTCATACCCTCGGCATTGAACGACTTGATGAGTTCGCCGGTCCTGAACGTCTCCTCCGGCGACATGCCGGCCGTCGGCTCGTCCAGAAGCAGAAGCTGCGGTTGCAGCGCCAGCGCCATTCCGATCTCGAGCCATTGCTGCTGCCCGTGCGAAAGGGCTCCGGCAAGCTTGCCGCTGTCCGACGCCAGATTGAGAAGTGTCAGCAGCCGGTCTTCCTCGGCCTCACGCTGAGCGCCTGAAAGTCGCGCCTGAAGCGCGATCTGAATGTTCTGCCGGACCGGCAGTTCCTTGAAGACGCTCGGCGCCTGCATCTTGATGCTCATGCCGCGCTGCACCCGCGCAAAGGGGCGCTCTTCGGTGATGTCGACGGAATCGAACAGGATCGTGCCCTTGGTCGGCGGATAAAGCCCGACGATCAGCTTGAACAGCGTGCTCTTCCCTGCCCCATTGGGACCGATCAAGCAGTGGATCTCACCGGGGTTGACGGTCAGGTCGACGTCGGAGACAGCCGTCAATCCACCGAAGCGCTTTGTCACACCCTTCACATCGACAAGCGCCATGGTCAGGCCTCGTCCGGTTGCAGGCGGGTGGTATCCGCCAGGGCGGAACCGGCGCCACGCCGCCGGCGCGCGCTCCATCGGTTCGCAAGGAGCTTGCCGATACCGAGCACAAAGCCTTGCGGCGCCAGCATCACGGTGGCGAGCAGAAGGCCTCCCATCAGCACCAGCGCCGCCTGCTGGCTATACACGGTGATGGTCTGGAAACCGAACAGGAGAAGGAACGATCCGACCAGCGTGGCCGTCAGATCGCTTCGCCCCGAAAAGGCTACCCATACGATCGGCATGGCCGCAGCCGGCAATCCGATGCTGGACGGGGTGATGAACTGCCCCCAGGAGGTGTAGAGCGCGCCGCTGAGGCCCGCGAGCCCGCTCCCGATGACGAACGTGAGCAGTTGATACTTGCGGACGTCATAGCCGAGCATTTCTGCGCGCTGCGGGTTCTCCCGCGTGGCGACGATCACGTTGCCGATCCGCGAATTCACCAGCATGCGCAGCGCGAGGTAAACGATCACGATGAGCGCGACCATGAAGTAGTAAAGCGCGGAACCCTCGATGTAGTAATCGCCGATCGTGAGCGGGTCCATGCCCTTCATGCCGTTGTAGCCGTTCAGCCGCGCGGGACCGATGTGCCATTCCGGCCCTGCCGTCTGCCCAAGGAAGAATGCGAGCACCAGCGTCGCCGACAGGGTCACGATACCGAAGAAGATGCCGCTGATGCCACCCCAGATCATGAAGTAGCCGAGAATGCCGGCCGCGATCATCGCGACCACGATCGACAGGACGAGGGCTGCGATCGTCGTCGAGCCGCCTCCCATATTGATGGCCAGCACGCCATAGGAATAACCGGCGATGCCAAAAAAGAGCGTCTGGCCGAACGACAGCATGCCGCCATAGCCCCACATCAGGCAGAGACCGAGCGCCATGAAGATCCAGATCAGGAAGTAGGAGAAGTTGCCGACGTCATAGGAGTCCGCAAAGACCGGATAGATCAGCGCGGCCGCCAGCACGACGAGGAAGCAGGACCAGAAGGTCCATCCGCGTCCCAGGGTCTGCGAACCATCAAGCAGCTTGAACATCAACTCTCCCGCTCAGCGTCCACGACGAACCAGCACACTCGAAATGCCCTCAGGCAGGACGCGTATGATCAGGATGACTGCAAACAGCATGCCGATCTGGCCGATGATCTGGCCATAACTCGCATTCAGCGTCATTCTTATCATCGCCAGGAACACGGCAGCCGGCGCGGTCCCCAGCAGAACATTGGCGCCGCCGACGACGACGGTGACGAAGCTCTCCACCACGAACGTAGCCCCCATCGTGGGGATCAACGTCATCGTCGGTGCGTAGAGCGCGCCACAAAGGCCCGCCAGACCGGCGCCGATGCCGAAACTGATCGCATAGATGCGTCCCGTGCGCGCGCCCAATGCCCTGGCCATCGCGGCATTCTGCATTGTCGCACGCGCCATGACGCCGAAGCGGGTCTTCATGAAGGTAATATAGAGGCCGATCAGCACGGCTACCGCACAGCCGAACAGCACCAGGCGATAGGTCGAAAACGTGTAGTCGCCGATCGCAAAGCTGCCTTCCGGCGTGCCTATGCCCGTGATCGACGATCCGACGATCAACAGCATCGATTGCGTGACGATCAGGCTGAGGCCCCAGGTCGCAAGCAGCGAATCCAGCGGCCGCTTGTAAAACCGGCGTACCACGAGATATTCGACGAGCACGCCGATCAAGCCCGCCGTCACCGCCGCAAGCCCCTGCGCTATCGCCAGCGGCACGCCGAGTTTCACCAGTCCGACCGTCACATAGGCGCCGCACATGATGAACTCGCCGTGCGCCAGGTTGATGACGCCCATCATGCCGAACACGATGGCAAGGCCTGCCGCCGAAAGTATCAGAAACGCGAAGACGTCGGCGAACTGATAGAAGACCGAGAATAGTTCAGCCGCCATCCTGGCCTCCTGCTTCCCTTTCACGGCGCCGCCAGGTTGCGGCGCCCGTGCAATTCAGGGTCATGACGTGATCAGGCACGATTCAGCTTCATTGCGAGAGCAAGATTCGTGCCCATCAGTTCGTCACGACTTCTTGGGAAGATGATTGGGCGTGTACTGATCCTTGTCATTCTTCTTGGTCAGATCGCAGCCGATCTCGCCAAGCCAGTAGGGCTTGATCGTACCGTAATCCTTCTCGACCTTGACCTCATGCTGGGGACCGACCGAGATCAGGCGCATGCGGTGGGACGTGTGCTGGCTCTTCGGATCGATACAGACCTGGCCTTCGGGCGCATCGATGCAGGCTTCGCCCGTCGCGATCACCTTGCGCATGTCATCGAGCTTGATCGACTTCGCCTTCTCGACCAGCGCCTTGTACATGTAGAGCGCGTTATAGGCGTTGTAACCCATGTCGTTGATGTAGAGTTCGTCCGGGAATTTCGCCTTCCAACGCTTTTTGAAGTCGTTGGCTTCGGGGGTATCGATCTCCTCGAACCAGTTCGCGGTCGCATGCATGTTGTTGAGCGCCGGCGGCTTGAACCGCTTGTGCTCGAAGCCGAGCATGACCTTGATCGACGACCCCATCGGCAGGTTGAGCTTGGCGGCGGCGGCCTGTTCGAAGAACGAGTCCTGGGCGGCGCCGACATTGATCGTCAGGATCCAGTCCGGCTTTGCCTTCTGGATGTTCTGGATCGTCTGTGCGAACTGCGAAACGCCGAGCGGGATGAATTCCTCTCCGACGACCTCGCCGCCAAGGTCCTTCATGATCTTGCGGTTCCACTCCGCCGAAATCTGGCCGAAATTGTAGTCGGCGGCGATGACGTAGACTTTCTTGCCGAATTTGTCGACCATCCAGGGGATCAGCGTCGAGAACTGCTGCTCGGGCACCGCCCCCATGCTGATCATGTTGGCATCGCAAACGCCGCCTTCATACTGGTTCGTATAGAAGTACGGCGTACTCGTGCGGTTGACGATCGGCCGGACCGCCTCGCGTGAAGCCGACGTGATGCCTCCGATCAGCACGTCGACCTTGTCGCGGCCAAGCAGGCGCCGCGCAAATTCCTGATAGCGGGCATTGTCGCCCTGCGGGTCGAGATGGATGAGCTCGATCTGCCGGCCGAGAATACCGCCCTTCTTGTTGATCTCCTCGACGGCAAGCTGCGAGCCATGGAGTTTTGGCATGCCCATGAAGGCAAGATCGCCGGAAACGTCTTCAAGCAGGCCGACCTTTAGCGGAGGTTCGGCCGCCTGGGCGGCGCCGAATGCAGCCGCCCCGAGTGCGGCACCCAGAAACGCTGATCTCAGCAGATGTCCCGATATCATATAGATTTCCCCTTTGTTGAAAGCCGGTGCAGTTCACGCCTTGAGGTATTTTTTCAGGATCGAAGCGCCCATCGTGTATTTAGGGTCGACCATATTGCCGAGCCGCATTCGCCCGGCCTGGCTCAGCAGCATGTACGCGTCGATCTCGTCGAAGCCGTAGTCCGCGCTCATCCACCGCGTGAGCTCGCGATAGGCGATGCGCGCGGCGTCCTCGAGCGGACGGGCACTGCCGATGGTCATGATGAAGTCGCGAGTCTCCAGCCGCGGCCAGGCAAAGCTCCAGTTCTTGATCAGATCGACCTGGAGCGTGACCGTCGCGCGCTGCTCGAGGGCGACACCGGAAAGTTCGCCATCGCCCTGCGTTGCGTGGCAGTCGCCGACGTAGAGAAGCCCGCCTTCGGTATGAACGGGCAGATAGAGAATGGCGCCGGGTGCGACATCCGGCAGGTCCATGTTGCCGCCGTGATAGTCCGGCTGCAGGGAGGAAATCGCCTCGATCTCGGGCGACACGCCGATGGTGCCGATGAACGGCTCGTAAGGCAGCGTGATCTTGTCGTTCCATTTCACGCCGTTCCGGTCGACGTGCAGCTTCCGGACGCGTTCGGGCAGAGGCGGGTTCAGCATCGCCGTGGAGCTGGTCCCGACGAGACCGCCGAACTCCGGGATGATGCAGGTCGTTCCGGCCGGCTGCTCGCCGCGGGTCTCGACGTCGATGATATGGACCGCGAGACAATCGCCCTTCTTCGCGCCCTTGACCGCAATGGGACCGCATTGCGGATTGAGATACGGAAAATTCAGTTTCGCCGTCGGGCTGTCACTCTCGCTCGTGAGCACGCCCCCGAAAGCGTCTTCGGTCTCGACCACGACGATCCCTCCGGGATCGATCGACAGGGTCGGCTTCGCGTAGGGCCCGTAGACGTAGTGAAAGTTTCCCTGCTGCTCGATGGTCAAACTATGCCGCGCACCAGCCGCGCCGTTGGCGACGGCCCGCTTCGCCATGATGGAACTCTTCAGCCAATCTTCTGCCATGGGAACAGTTCCTCCGATCAGAGAGCGGGATGACGCGTGTGCCAATCGGTCACACGCTGGAATGCGTCACCGGCACGGACGAGGGCCGCTTCATCGAAATGGCGGCCGACAAACTGAAAGGCGACGGGACCACCGTTCGGGGCGAAGCCGGCGGGAAGCGTGATGGTCGGGCTTCCCGTCATGTCGAACGGACAGGTGAAGCGCAGCAATCCGGCAATCAGCGAGGCGTCTTCGCCCAGCGCAGCCATCTTGGCGAGGGTCGGCGCGGCAAAAGCTTGCGCCGGCACGGCGATGAGATCGACCGACTCGAACAACAGCCGCACCGCGCCGCGAAACGCTTCGCGCCGCAGCACGATCTTCTGGTAATCGGTGCCGGATTGCGCAAGGCCGAGGTCCAGCAGCCCCGCAAGCCCGGGGCCATACTCGCCCTTGCGCGAGGGATAGGTCGCCTCGTGCGCGACCGCCGTCTCAATGCCGCAAAGCGGAAACCAGTCATCGATCACCGCCTTGGGGTCAGGAAAACTGATCTCGCTGATCTTCGCGCCAAGCTCTGCCGCAGCGCGCAATCCTTCGCTAAAAGCCTTGCTTGCGGCTTCATCGGTGCCGTCGCTGGTCCAGCGCCGATCGACGCCAATCGTGACGCCCCGCAGATTACCCGGCAGTCCCGCCAGATAGTCCGGCACGGGCAACGGCACCGAGGTGGTATCCTTGGGGTCCTGCCCGGCGATCACGCCCAGCATTGCGCCGCAATCGACCGCGCTGCGCGCCATCGGTCCGATATGATCCAGCGTTGCCGCAAGTTCGAACGCGCCGTAGCGGCTGACCCGTCCCCATGTCGGCTTCAGCCCGGTGATGCCGTTGGCCGCCGAAGGAAACCGGATCGATCCACCGGTGTCGGTTCCGAGCGATCCGAAACACAACCCGGCTGCAGTAGCGGAACCGGACCCGCTCGATGACGCCCCCGGCCACAACTCCGCGTTCCAGGGATTCTTCGGCGGATCTATCTTGGGGTGGTGATCGGCGTAGGCGCCCTCGGTCTGCTGCAGTTTGCCGAGAATGATCGCGCCTGCAGCCTTCAGTCGTGCGACGACGGTGGCATCCTCGCTCGGACGAAAGTCGCGATGGATGGTCATGCCATGCGCGGCCGGCGCGCCCTTGACCCAGCAAAGATCCTTGATCGCAATCGGAACGCCGTGCAGCGGCCCCTTGATCTTGCCGGCGGCAATTTCCTTTTCGGCAACGGCCGCTTCCGCAAGAGCAGCATCGGCCATGATGTACGCATAGCTTTTGAGCTTGCCGTCGAGCTTCCCGATCCGGTCGAGGATTGCCCTTGTCACATCAACCGGCGACAGCTTTTTCGCCTGTATCTGCTGTCCAACCTCGACCAGCCCGAGGTAACAAAGTTCTGTTGTCGGCATCGTCATCAGCCCCCGTGCTCGTCGCTTCTCTCATGCATTCGCGGCGTGATCACCGCGCATGCGTCCCCGGCTTGGCGACATGCATCGCCAACTTCCTTTGCGGCAAAAGAAAAAAACCACCCGCCCCTCCCGAACGAGGTGACGAATGGCTCTGATGCCGCGGCTATGATCTATCGTAAGGACCCTGGATCGAACGGAGCACCGAAAGCAGGGATCGGAACGTCGTCGGTCCGATCGAAGCAAGCAAGGTTCGTCAGGAAGCCCTCTCAAACAAAAGTCTAAGTTCGGACCATACACGTTGTCAACGCGACAGGATGCACAAATTTCGCAGGCCTCATGCGCAGCAATTGAGCAAGACTTCCTGCACGGGCATCAGCGATGATAACATTCTCAAGACGTCGCTCTGTCGAAAGTCATCAATGACGAAGCCATCGGTTCCAGTCGGAATCATATGCTCGCAGTCCGGGCCATATCACGCCATGGGCCAGGAGATCCTCAAGAGCGCCCTGATGGCGGTTGATGAGATCAACGATCATCCCGATTTCGATTTCTCATTTTCGGCGCATGTGCGGGATCCCCGCGGCATCATCACGGAGTATCACACGGCTTGTGACGATCTGATCCGCAACACGGGGGTCGAGCATATTATCGGTTGCTACACGTCGGCATCGCGCAAGCAGGTGCTGCCGATCGTCGAGCGCACGGATCGCCTGCTGTGGTACCCCGCCCGTTACGAGGGATTCGAATGTTCCGACAATGTGATCTATGTCGGCGCGTCGCCCAACCATAACGTCCTGCCGCTCGTCCGCTACGTGCTCGACAACATCTCGCGGCACGTTTTCTGCGTCGGATCCAACTATGTCTGGACCTGGGAAACCAACCGCGTCACGCGCGAACTGGTAACGGCAGCACAAGGGAGCGTTCTCGCCGAGCGGCTGCTGGAACTGGGCGAAAGCGCGGTCGATCACATCGTCGACGAGATCGTTCGCCGCAAGCCGCCGGTCGTCTTCAACACCCTCGTCGGCAGTTCGAGCTACGATTTCATCCGCGCCTTTCATGCCGCTACCACAGCGGCCGGTCTCGACATTCCGATGCTGAGTTGCAGCCTCTGCGAGCCCGAACTCAAGATTGTCGGACCGGCATCTGCGGGGTGCATCACCTCGTCAGCCTATTTCGAGAGCATCCGCCTGCCCGAGAACCGCGCCTTCGTGCAACGCTGGAAGGCGCGCTACGGTGAAACCAGCAGCCCCTCGGTCGACGGACAATCCGCCTATGTCGCGGTCTATCTGCTGGCGCGCGCGCTGCGCCGGGCTGGCACCTCCAGCATCGGCGAGGTACGGCGTGCGGCGGCTGGCTATCGCTACAATTCGCCGCAGGGACCCGTCTGGATCGATGGCGACAACAATCATTGCGTTCTCACGCCGCGCCTGGCCGTCTCCAACGCGCAAGGACAATTTGACCTCTTCTGGGAAGCCGACGCGCCGGTTAAGCCTGATCCCTACCTGACGCAGCTCGACGTCGCCGCCGGACCTGCACGGGAAACGACAAGAAACGGATCGTCGCTGAGCGCACTTCATTTGCGGGTGGTGAAATGAACAAGCCGTCCTCGTTTTCCCTTCGCGGACGCCGGGCTCTCGTTGCCATCAGGGACGAGCGCGACCTGTCGATCGTCAGGCGCCAGTTCGAACGCCTGGGACTCGAGATCTTCACGTGGAATCCCGGCAGCGTTCTCGACTGTCAGCCGGACGTGGCGCTGATCGACGATGATTTCCTGCCGCTTGTCTCGCCCGCACAGCGGGCTCTGCCTGGACGATGCCCCGTCATCGCCCTGCTGGGCACGGAAACGCCAAGCCGGCTGAAGCTGGTGCTGGAACTCGATCCGGCATCGTTTCTTGTCAAGCCGCTGCGCTCGGCCGGTATTTACGCAGCTCTGGTCATGGCGTTCGAGCGGACCGAACGCACCAACGAACTGAAGCAGCAAGTCCTCAAGCTGGAAGAGCGCCTTCGCTCGCGAAGGCTCGTGCTCGCTGCCGTCCTTCAGGTGATGCATTCACACTCGGTCGCTGAACCCGCCGCCTTTGCGCTGATCCGGCGCGCCGCCATGGAGCAGCGCAAGACGATCGAACAGATGTCGGCCGAGATCGCGGCAAACGGCAGCCTGCCCCGCGCGACCGGATAGATTCATCATCGCCTAATCGTTGGACTTCGCGGAAAGCTCCGTACCGGTTACGAGCGTCACTTCTCCGTCGATCAAGGGCTTTGCTATGCCGAAGAAGCGCGCGACAGCCTCGGAGTTGTTGTGCCGATCCATCGCCGCGCGATCGAGATAGCGCTCGTATGTCGTGAAGACGCACGGATCCGTCACGTCCTGCGACACGTAATAGCCGACGGTCGCAGGCTCGTTCGCACGCACGTGACTTACGACCTCAAGCAGCGCCTCCCGCATGGCGGCCTCGTGCCCCTTCCTGGCCCGTATGATCGCGGTGATGGTCAACATGTCGTTCTCCTGAAGTCACAAGACACCTGCTCTCTTGAGTAGCCC
>DATCXE010000143.1:0-3496 GCA_036565985.1 Bradyrhizobium sp. | reverse complement strand
CGGCCGAGCCGGCGCAGCAGATCGGCGCGGACCGCCGGCAGCAGCTCATAGCCCTTCAACCCACCGCGCGCTTCCAGCGCATTGACCAGGTCCAGCGCCCGCGCCGGCCCGTCGACCATCGACACGGCGGCGGCATGATTGAGTTCGATCACCGGCGACGGGCCGATCCGCAGCAGCACTTCATAGAGGCCGGCGATCTGCGGCCAATCGGTATCCTCGTAACTGGACGCACGCGCATGCAGCGCCGCGATCGCAGCCTGCACCGCATAGGATTGCGGCCGTCCCGGCATCTGCAGCGCCTCTTCCACGAGGTGAAGGCCTTCCGATATCTGCTTGCGATCCCAGAGCGAACGGTCCTGTTCTTCGAGCAGCACGATATCGCCGCCGGCGGTCTCGCGTCCGGCGCGCCGTGAATCGTGCAGCAGCATCAGCGCCAGCAATCCCTTGATCTCGCTGCGCCCCGGCATCAGCGCGTCGAGCAGCCGCGCCAGCCGGATCGCCTCGCGCGCGAGATCTGGCCGCATCAGGTCCTCGCCCGAGGTTGCAGCGTAGCCTTCGGTAAAGACGAGATAGATCACCGCGAGCACGCCGCGCAGCCGCGGCTCCAGCGTTTCGCGTTCCGGCACCTCGTAGGCAATGCCGGCGAGACGGATCTTTTGCTTGGCCCGCAACAGGCGCTGCGCCATCGCGTCCTCGCTGGCAAGAAAGGCGCGCGCGACCTGTGCGGTCGTGAGACTACAGACCGTGCACAGCGTGAGTGCGACCTGCACCTCGGCGGCAAAGGACGGATGGCAGCAGGTGAAGATCAGCCGCAGCATGTCGTCGTCGAGCGCGCCGTCGGCCGTCTCGTTCGGCTCCGAGGCGTTGAGCAGCAGCTCATGTGTCAGTTCAGGCTGCTTGTCCCTGAACAGGATGTTGCGGCGGACACGGTCGATCGCCTTGTTGCGGCCGACACTGACCAGCCACGCGCGCGGATTGGACGGCAGGCCGGCGATGGGCCAGCGCTCCAGCGCCACCGCCAGCGCATCCTGCAAGGCATCTTCCGCGAGATCGAAATCGCCGACGAGCCGGATCAGCGTGGCCAGCGCCCGCCCCGCCTCGTCGCGAAATATTTTTTCGATGTCGCGAGGTGTCATGCGACATCAATCATAGACCATGACCGGCCTGACCTCGATCGACCCCGTCCTGGCGCCGGGAATCCGGGCAGCAATCGCCAGCGCGGTATCGAGATCCCTGGCCTCGACCAGATAGTAGCCGCCAAGCTGCTCGCGCGTCTCGGCGAACGGACCGTCCGTGGTCAAGGTCTTGCCGTCGCGGACGCGCACCGTGGTCGCCGTGGTCGTCGGCTGCAGGCCGTCGCCGGCCTTGAAATGGCCGCTCTGGATAATGGACTGGGTGAACGCGCCATATTCCGCCGACATTTCCTTGCGCGCCGCCGCGTCCATTTTGCCGAGTTCGGCTTCGCTTCGATAGATCATCAACAGGTACTGCATCTCGATAGCTCCTTCTGATCGGCTGGATCGCCGACATCCAGTCGAACGGGTGGGATGCGAAACGACACCGCCAGGATAATTTAATGCGAGCCGATCCGTCGGTCCGACCGCACAACGCGGTGGGAACCGGACACAGGAGATATCTAAATTATAGATAGTAACGGCCAATATTATTCGTTTGTCAAAATTCCGTGCGTGCGTAGCCTTGTCGCGCGCGCGATCGCGTCGGTTCCCTCGGGCCCATCAGATCAGGCGATGCGCTGGAGGAAACTGAATGACGACGACACTCGACGGCTCCGGTCTGCCCTCACGAACCCTGCTGCCGTTTCTCGATCGTGAACACACGGTCGCGCGACCCGGCTACAGCCGCTGGATGGTCCCGCCGGCGGCGCTGTGCGTGCATCTTTGCATCGGGCAGGCCTACGCCTTCAGCGTCTTCAACCTGCCGATGACCAAGCTGCTCGGCATCACGCAATCAACGCCCGGTGACTGGAAGCTGACCGATCTCGGCTGGATCTTCTCGATCGCGATGGTGTTCCTCGGCCTGTCGGCGGCGATCTTCGGGCGCTGGGTCGAGGAGGGCGGCCCGCGCAAGGCGATGTTCACGCCGGCGTGTGCTGGGCCAGCGCGTTCCTGATCTCGGCGCTGGGCGTCTACCTGCACAATCTCTGGATCATCTATCTCGGCTACGGCGTCATCGGCGGCTGCGCGCTCGGCATCGGCTACATCTCGCCGGTCTCGACATTGATGAAATGGTTCCCCGACCGCCCGGGCATGGCCACCGGGATGGCGATCATGGGCTTCGGCGGCGGCGCCCTGATCGCCTCGCCGCTCTCGGTCTGGCTGATGAGCAAGTTCGCCACCCCAACCGATGTCGGCGTGCTCTACACCTTCATCACGCTGGGCTGCGTGTACTTCGTCTTCATGATGGTCGGCTCTGCCATCGTGCGGGTGCCGGCGCCGGGCTGGAAGCCGGAGGGCTACGTTCCGCCGGTGGCGGCCACCAAGATGATGACGAAGAATGACGTCTTCGTCTATCAGGCGATCAAGACGCCGCAGTTCTGGCTGATCTGGACCGTGCTGTTCTGCAACACCACCGCGGGCATCGGCGTGCTCGGCCAGGCCTCGGCGATGAGCCAGGAGATGTTCCCCGGCCACATCACGGCGGTGGCGGCCGCCGGCCTCGTCGGCCTGATGAGCCTGTTCAACATGGGCGGCCGGTTCAGCTGGGCCTCGCTGTCCGACTTCATCGGGCGCAAGAACACCTATTTCGTCTATATGGTGCTCGGCTTCGCGCTCTATGTGACGGTGCCCTATGCGGGCGCGAGCGGCAATGTCGTGCTGTTCGTGATCTGCTTCCTGATCATCGTCAGCATGTATGGCGGCGGTTTCTCCACCGTGCCGGCCTATCTGCGCGACATGTTCGGCACCCGCTATGTCGGCGCCATCCACGGCATCCTGCTCACCGCATGGTCGGCCGCCGGCATCGCCGGACCGGTGCTGATCAACTACATCCGCGAATACAACGTCACGCATGGCGTGCCGAAGGCGCAGGCCTACAACACCACCATGTACATCATGGCCGGATTGCTCGTGGTCGGCTTCATCGCCAACCTCTGCGTCAAGGCGGTCGACAAGCGCCACCACATGAAGGACGAAGTGGATGCCGATCTGGCGCAAGCCGCGCCCAGTCGGGCGTAGGGAGGCAATGATGGAATCACCCTACGCAAGAATGCCGTTTGCGCGACTGCTGCTGCTCTGGGCTGCATTCCATGTTTCGCGCATCATTGCGTCGATGAAGCCAGGACATCTCGCCGGCCAGATCAGCGCGGACGTTGCCGCTAGCAATAATCCCACGGGCGCATAGGAAACATCATGCAGAACGCTTCGACCTCGAAAACCACGCCGCTGCAACTGGCTTTCGCCTGGAGTTTCGCCGGCATCCCATTGCTTGCGGGCGTCGCCCAGACCCTCGTCAACGCCATGAAGCTGTTTCAATAGGC
>DATCXE010000499.1:0-7281 GCA_036565985.1 Bradyrhizobium sp. | reverse complement strand
ACTCGACATCGCCGAGACCGTCACCTCGAAGCGCGATCTCGCCAAGGTGCAGGCGCAGTTCAACGCGTGGGCTGAGGAGAGCGGTTTGCCTTTCGTGCAGATCTCGCGGATCTGCGCGATGTCGATCGGCGAGAATTATGCAGCCGAGAAGCTGGCGAGCATGGTCGGCGCGGATGATTGACACCGATGATGGGTATCGCTGCGCTCCACCCATCCTACGGGAATTCGATGCTCGCCATCAGATGACGTAGAATCCGTGGCTGCCGTCCCGGCGGAGCTGTTCGACCAGACCGTATTCCCAGTCGAGATAGGCCTGCATCGCGCTTTCCCTGACATCGGTGCCTTCGTAGGGGCGGCGATAGCGGTGTGACGGATCGGGCTTCGGGATGACCTGCGGCGGTCCGACTTCAAGCGCGCCGTCATAGCCGCCTTCGAGCACATAAGCTTCCCATCCCATCTGCGCGAGCCAGGAGGCGGTCATATCGGCGCGGACGCGCCTGTTGTCGGTCAGCACGATGCGTGCGCCACGCACGGGTGCGGCCATATCAATCTCCTGCACCAGTTGGCCGCCGGCATAGTGGCGAAAGCCGGCGAGATGACCGGCGGCGTATTCTTCCTCCGAGCGGACATCGAAGCGATACAGCGTGCGGTCAGCCTCTGCCTGCAGCGCCGCCATCTCGGCCACGCCGATATGCCGGACACCGGCGCGATAGGCGACGTCGCGCGCATTGGCTTCAGCACCCTCGATGGCGCCGATCTCGCCGCGCCTGCCGGAGCCATGCTCGAGATTCTGCTTGGCCAACGTCCAGCCGATCGTTCCGTTGCGCAGCGCGCGCACCTTGTTCGTGACACCGGCATTGATCAGCGACTGGGTGCCGATGATCGATCGTGTCCGCCCGGCGCAATTGATGATGATGGTGGTCTCGGGGTCGGGCGCGGCGCGGCCGGCGCGCAGCACCAGTTCCGCGCCGGGCACGCTGACGGAGCCCGGAATGTTCATGGTGGCGTATTCATCGAAGCGCCGGACATCGAGAATCCTGATATTGGCGTCGCCTTCGATCAGCGCCGCGACTTCCTCCGCGGCGAGCGACGGCGTATGGCGCCGCGACTCCACCAGTTCGCCGAAGGCCTTGGCGTAGGAATTGACGTCCTCGAACAGTTCGTAGCCTGCCGATTTCCAGCCCTGCAGTCCGCCATCGAGCTGGCGGACATTCGTGTAGCCCAGCGCCGCGAACCGTTCCGCCGCCACCCGCACGAGGCCTTCACCGGCGTCATAGAGCACGATCGCAACATCCTTCCGCGGCAATCGCACCTCGGCTTCGAGCGCGATCCTGTCGGCGGCCATGTTCGCGGCAAACAGCGGGTGGCCGGTGGCGAAGACGGCCTCGTGCCTTACGTCGAGCAAGGCGATTTCGTCGCGCAGCAGCAGGGCGCTGCGGACTTCCGAGGCAGTCACGGATGATATGGTCATGGACCGGGTTTTCTTGATGGGGTTGTTCCTCCCTCAATAGCAGCATCGGCAACGGCCCGTCATCCCGGACAAGGCGGTTAACTCGCATGTCATTGCTGCATTGATCTAATTGCGCCACGCTTGCGAAAACGACGTATGATGCCGGGCGAAGTGAACATTCAGGCAATCGATGGATCTCAAACAATTGCGGACCTTCCGCGCCGTGGCCGAGCTCGGAAGCCTCAGCAAGGCGGCAGACCGGCTTCGCGCCGCGCAACCGGCGCTCAGCCGGCACATCAAGCTGCTGGAGCACGAGCTTCGCGTCGAACTGTTCGTCCGCAACGGGCGAGGCATGCTGCTGACCAGCGCCGGTCGCATGCTGCTCGACCGCACCACCGGGCTGATCCGCCAGATCGAGCAGGTGAGCGACGATCTCAAATCCGCCAACGGCAACCCGTCCGGCCGTGTCATCCTGGGGCTGGTGCCGACGGTGAGCGCCGTCCTGTCCGGACGGTTTGCCCGCCGTGTCCTTGACGAATTTCCCGATATCTCGCTGCGCATCGTCGAGAGCTATGGCGGGCATCTGGTCGAGTGGCTGCACCGCGGCGAGATGGATCTGGCCATCATCTATGGCCCGGCGGTGGACCTCCATCTTACTGTCCAGTCGGTCGGACGCGAGGACATCGCCGTGGTGGGGCCGCCGGGGTCGGGCCTGAGCAGGCGCAAGCAGGTCGATCTCAAATGGCTGGTGAAGCAGAAGCTCATCCTTCCGAGTATCTCGCACGGTCTGCGCGCGCTCCTTGAAAAGGCCGCCGCGCGCGAGCGGCTGAAGCTGACGCCGCTGATCGAGGCCGATTCCTACCGCGCCCAGATCAGCCTGATGGAGCAAGGCCTCGGCTATACGCTGCTGCCACCGTCCGCCATCCGCACCGAGGTGGCGGCGAAGCGGTTGGAGATGGCGGCGCTCGCCAACCCCTCGGTGTCGCGCGAACTCATCCTGGCCTCGCCGATCGCCCATCCCCCGTCGATCGCCACGACCACCATCGCCACCCTCGTGATATCGGAGATTCAACACCTCTCCAGGGAAGGCCTCTGGAAGATCAACATGACGGTGTAGCGCTGCTGCACGTTCGCTCTTCGTCATGGCCGGGAGCCCGGGCATGACGAACTCCCTGTAGTTGGCATTCCCCGCCAGCCAGACTTCCGCGTCAGTTAAACAGCGCTTCGTCGCCGAGCACCGACTGCCGGAAGCGCGACGTCAGGATGACGCCGTCGGCCGGCGGCATCACGAACACCAGCGCTTCGGGATTGATCTTGATCTGCGCGAAGGCCGTTCCCCGCCCCTCATGCGCGAGGTCGCGAAGCTCGGTGACTTCGGCCATCGTGCGGACGATGCGCGAGGTGCGAATGCCGCAGGCGGTGGCGATGGCGGCAAGGTCGACGCCGGAGGCGGTCGGCGTCTTCTGCATGCCGGTCTCGCCGAAGCGCTCGTTGTCGAGCACGGCGATAGTGAGGTTCTTCGGCGCTTCCACCGCGATGGTGGCGAGCGAGCCGACATTCATCAGCATCTCGCCGTCGCCGGTGATGACCAGCACCTTGCGCTTCGGCTGCGCCATCGCAAGGCCGAGGCCCATCATCGACGCGCCACCCATGGCGCCCCAGAGCGGAAAATTGTTGGGATGATCGCCGGCGGCCGAGACGTCCCAGTTCGGCGCGCCGAGGCCGGCGATGACGAGGAGGTCTCGGCGGTCGCGCACGAGTTCGTTGACGACGTCGCGGCGATGCAAGAGTGCGTTCGGATTGTTCATTTGCGGGCAAGCTCCTTGAAATTCTTGGCGCCGAGCACGCGCTGTCCGATCAGGACCGCGACCGGCTTCCAGGTATTGAACGCGAGATGCGCCGCGCCCTGGACGGTGGAGGCGACGAGATCAGGCTCGTCCACCTTGTTCACGATCACGCCCATCGCCTCGAGCGAGGGCCGCGTGCCCTGCCCCATCGGGATCTGCCATGGATTGAACTCGCCCCAATCGCCGCGCATGGTGACGATCATCAACAGCGGCATGTGGCAGATGACCGGCAGCGACAGCATGTTGATGCAGTTGCCGACGCCGCTCGATTGCAGCAGCAGCACGCCGCGCTCGCCGCCGAGCCACGCGCCGGCCAGCATCGCCACGCCCTCTTCTTCCGTGGTCAGCGTGACGACGCGCGTCTCCGGATCGGCCTCGAAGGAACGGATCAGACGGCTGTGGCCGGCATCCGGCACCATCGCGACCTGGCGAATGCCGGCGTCCTTCAGCACATTGTAAATCTCGTCCGGCCACGTCGGCAGCGCAGGCTGCGCCACGCTCCGTGATTTTGCTGCTTCCGCCATAGCGCTCCGGTTCCTCCTGCGATTCCTGACTTGGGTTGAACGGACAATAGATGCGGGCGGCTAGCTAAGGAATTTGAATGTGGACATGGCTTCTATCGCAAAATTGAAAGGCTGGTGCGGGGCGATCCTGGATATCCGCAGGACGCGCCCCGAAACACTCGCATTGCGGGCGAAGCGATCCACACTTGGATACGGGGATGGATGGATTGCCTGGTCGCTTCGCTCATCGCAATGACGCCAGAAAGCGACTTACCACCACCGTCATCCCCCGCCACCGGGTCTCGCCTTCGGCGAGCCCGATGACAGGCTCCGGCGGGGGATCCAGTACGCCGCGGCTTATGGGTTCAATCATTGACGTCCCTGGAATACTGGATCCCCGCCTGCGCGGGGACAATTGAATATGCATCCGCGATCTCGCGACATGATTTGCCCGAGGTTTGCATCTTCGTTTGCTCCCTCAAGGATAGAGGGCGCAGGGAAGACCGGGTGCGCGCTGCACCCGCGGTCCCGTGTGCATTTGCGCACAGAAAACGCGCACACGAGCATACAGGTACAGGCGGAGCATCCCGGCCTTCCCTGCGCAGTGGCTTTACGGCTTATAACGTGATCTCCCCGGTGAACGGCTCTTTTGCCACCGTCGCCCCTGAGAAGCTTGCTTCCCAAGAACTTGACGCCAGCACCGCGGCGTCAGGACCACACGACTTCGCCGTACACGTCATGCGCGCTCGCCGTTTGCGCAATCCGCGTCCACCGCATCCCACCGCGCGTTCGTGACGATCGCGAGCCGCCCCTCGTAACGGGTGAGACGCGCGGAATTAAATCAGTGATTTGCCCGACGGCGCGAGCGGAATATTTTTGCGCGGGGGGATGGACAGTGCGACGCTCGAGACGATGCGTGATTTGCCCGTCAGGCAGATTAACCATCTTCGCGGTCCCGCGCGGCAGCGTGTGGGCGAAGAGCAGACCGCATCACTGGCGAATAGCGACATACTGCAGCCCGGCTCCCGGAACCATTGCCCCCCGCGAGTCTGTCGGCTTCCCGACACAATCATTTCTGGAGAGACATTATGAAAAATCTCGCGATCTATCTCGCAGCCGGCGCTAGTCTAGCACACTTATCCTGACGGCAGCTTCCGCTGCGCCGCTTTCCCCGAATGCATCAGTCGCACCGGAGAGCAACATTCAAAACGTCCGCATGGTTTGCAACGAGGACGGTCGCTGCTGGCGTGAACGTGGTGAACGCCGCGTCATTGTCCGCGAGTCCCGTGATTCATACGGATATGCTCCGCGCGAGCGTTATATCGAGCGGCGCGGCTATGAGGAACGTGGCGGCATCGGCATCCGCGCGCCCGGTGTTAGCGTCGGAATCGGTGCCTGCTGAGACCACCTGCAAGCACCCGACATGAGAACAGCCGCGGGGAAATCCGCGGCTGTTCTTTTGGACCGCAATCTCAAACGGCTGAGATCGAGTGAGCCATCTTCCAGCACGCGGCGGGAGCCTGTCAGGGCTTGCGACGGGAACAGGCTACGATTCTCCTCGCTATTCGGCACAAGATCGCTGTATGATCAATATCATCGCGAGGCCCCTGGCTATTATCGATGACTGAGAGCTTTGCGCTCCCGCCTAAACCCAAAGGCGGTCTTATGTCGAAAGCCCCCGCGTTCAATCTTCGTGACTGGCTGGTGCCTCCGGTCCTGATGCCGATCTTTCTCGTGCTGATGGTCGCCGCCGCCATGGTCATCCAATGGTGATCCGGCGTCGCGGCCTTTCACTGCAGAACGAAATCCGGTCGTCGCCGGGTCGCGATCTGGACGCCGGGGCGGTCGCCGCCATGGACGGGGCTCGCGAAATGCCACCGGGCGACGAGCGCACCGAAGCGATTCACAAGGCCATCGTTTTTCGGAATGCCGCGGAAATTCACCGCCTTTTTGGCCGCAGGCGTGGCGCAACGGACCTGTGACGAGAGCGCTGGCGTGAGACCCGCCAGGCAGGAGACACGCCGGAGCAAGCAACCTGCCGCGCGCCTCCGGTGAACGCATTTCCGCTGTCTGCGAACTCATTCTATTGGTGTCGAGTTTATTTCGTCATTGTTGAGCCGGCGGGGATCATTTGGGCAACGAGATGCTTGCCCCGAATGAAGCACCTATCCAGGTCGACCGCCGCGAGCGCAGATTATGATGGTACTTGATCATTCAGGCATTCCCGCCGTGTCCGCCCGCCCGGAAAGCGCAGCTTCGGGACACGGCTGGTCGAGACGCCCGGCAGGCAGCTCCGGGGCGACGTGCGGCTGACTTATGCGCCGACCGGGTTCGTCTACGCGTTCGATGTGCCGATGGCTTCGCTGACCGCGGCGGCGGCGCAGCGTTATCGCGATGGGAGGATGAGGGAGGCGCAGTGTCCGACGGACTGTCGAAGTGAACCAACGTCGGCAACAGGAGTACTCGCATGTCACGCAAAGACAAAAGCATGTCGCTTACACAATTTGGCGTCGATGATGGACTGCACAGCATGGACGGGTTAAGACTTGTCGCCCGCAACGGACCCGAAGCGGTCGAAGCGTTCATTAGCCGCAAGGTGATGGACGTCCGGGTCGAATCGATCGAGCACCGGGGAGGACGACGAAGCCTGTTCCGCGATCAATACAATGCGCTTGGCAAGCGCAACCTCGCGGCAATTGAGCGGATCGTAAACACGAAATACCAGCGCGGCGCCGCCTTCAACCGCCAGCATCCCTATGTCGAGGTGTTGTTCTCGGACATCACCGAAAGCGGCGAGGCGCTCGATCTGGACGGCCTCGTACGCCAGCCCTTGCCGCCGGCATTTCTCAGGCTGGCTTGAGCCTGTCGGACGGCCTAGGGCGAGGTCTGAAGCTGTCCGGCGAGATCGAAGCCGCAGCGCTCGATGCCCGGCAATTCGCTCCATCACCAGCGGCCAGCCGCGCGCGTTCCAAATCAAACCGACTAGCCAACACGAAAGAACCCGTGATGAAAAAACCCCTCCTCACAATTGACGAATCCGAGCCAAAAAAAGCGATACGAGCCGACCGGCCGCCGACCGACGGCTTCGTGACGGTTGTCGACGGCCATTTCAAAACGGAGTTTGAAACCGCCGAGGCAGCCGAAACGGCGGCGCGGAAATTGAAGGCGGCTTACCCGATGCTCCAGATCGAAATCTATGATGCGGCCAACATGGTCCGCACATTGGTGAGCTAGCCAACCCGTAACTTCGAGGCGCTACAATCGCCGCTACTGCTCCACGCCCGCTTCGTGGGGGGTGAACTGGTAGACCGAGGAACAGAACTCGCAGGTCACCACCACCTTGCCGTCCTTGACCATCTCGGCGCGATCTTTCGCGGCAAAGTTTTTCAGCATCGCGGACACTGCGTCGCGCGAGCATGAGCATTGCGCGCGCAGCGGCAGCGGCTGAAACACCCGCACGCCGCGTTCGTGAAACAGCCGG
>DATCXE010000115.1:0-5901 GCA_036565985.1 Bradyrhizobium sp. | reverse complement strand
CTGCCGATGTCTTCCCGCAGGGCAATGCGGGCGTGCCGATGGCCGAGGCGAAGCCATCCAAGCCCATGCAGGATCGGTTTGTCAGTTCCGCCGTCGTCGAAGGCGAGGCCCAACCGCAACCGGGCAAATCGACCAAGACCGCCGAGGCCGCAGCCCCGACCGGCAGCGCCGCAACCGCGCCGGCTCAGCCGCAGAAGTAAGTTTCGATTGAACCTGTCATTCCGGGGCGATGCGTAGCATCGAACCTCAGATGTGCAATTGCACATCGGGGAATCTCGAGATTCCGGGTTCGCTTCGCGCCCCGGAATGACGAGGACATTCGAAGCGTATCCCTACGCCGACGCGGTCTGCTTCGCCCGGGCTTCGATCTGGCCGATGGCATCGACCACCGCATCGAAGGTCAGCATGGTCGAGGCGTGCCGCGCCTTGTAGTCGCGCACCGGCTCCAGCAGGGCGATGTCGGCCCATTTGCCCTGCGGCGGGCTGCCGTTTTCCTTCAGCATCTTGCGCACGGTCTCGCGCAATTCGCGCAGTTCGTCCGCGGTCGAGCCGACCACGTGGCTCGCCATGATCGAGGAGGAGGCCTGGCCCAGCGCGCAGGCCTTCACGTCATGGGCGAAGTCGGTCACGACAGGGCCGTCCATCTTGAGGTCGATCTTGACCGTGGAACCGCACAATTTGGAGTGGGCGGTGGCGCTGGCGTGGGGGTCGGGGAGGCGGCCGAGGCGGGGGATATTTCCCGCTAATTCGATGATCCGCTTGTTGTAAATGTCGTTCAGCATAGATCAGGGTCCCGCGCTCGGCAGTGCGAGCGCCCTTGGCGGCTGGGTTTCATCGTCCTATATATGGACAGGAACGGCAGAAAAACAGCCCGGCTGATTTGCTGGCGCCGGGATGGAAACCAATTCGGCCGACATGGTATTTTTGGTGGGACTCAGGCGTCCGGCGGCAAATCCGCCCCGTCTGCCCGGTGACACTCCGGTCTAACGGACCGGTCGAACGGAGAAGACATGGACGCACTGATCAAATCCCTACGGCCCGGCAAGCCTTCCGACGTCAAGCCTTCTGACACCAAGCCATCCGACGTCAAATCACCCGATGTGGTGCCGGAGACCCGCCCGGCCGAGCTCGATCCCGCCGAATTCCTGGCCGCAGCCGTCCGCGCCGACCTGCCGCGCCCGTCGCGCGCCGAGGCCGAGCAGGCGGTGCTCACCCTGCTGAGCTATATCGGCGAGAATCCCGACCGTGAAGGTCTGATGGATACCCCGCGCCGGGTGGTCGAGGCCTTCGACGAACTCTACCAGGGCTACCACCAGTGCCCCGCCGAGGTGCTGGACCGCACGTTCGGCGAGACCGCGGGCTACGACGATTTCGTCCTGATCCGCGACATCGAATTCACCTCGCAGTGCGAGCACCACATGATGCCGTTCTACGGCAGGGCGCACATCGCCTATACGCCGGTCGAGCGGGTGGTGGGACTGTCGAAGCTGGCGCGGCTCACCGACATCTTCGCCCGGCGCCTGCAGACCCAGGAACATCTCACCGCGCAGATCGCTGCCGCGATCGACGAGGTGCTCAAGCCCCGCGGCGTTGCGGTGCTGATCGAGGCGGAGCATACCTGCATGTCGGTGCGCGGCGTCGCCAAGCATGGCGCGACGACGTTCACCAGCCGCTTCACCGGCATGTTCCGCGACAATCCGGCGGAGCAGCAGCGTTTCCTGTCCCTGGTGCGAGGACCGAGCCGGTAACCTCGCCGCCTCTTTGAATTGACGCGTTTTCTGCGCAGATAAGTCTACGCAATCTGCGTAAACTTGATTGCTATGCGAACCGGCGTCCGCTTCGCTTGAAAACGCAGGGATCAGCGAGACCAACCGTGTCCACTTCAAGACATGACCACGACCGCGAAGAAGGGCTGGACTTCCAGCCCAAATTCGATGCGTCCGGGCTCGTGACGTGCGTGGCGACCGACGCTGCGACCGGCGACGTGCTGATGGTCGCGCACATGAACGACGAGGCGCTGCGCAAGACGATCGCAAGCGGCGATGCCTGGTACTTCAGCAGATCGCGCAACGCGTTATGGCGAAAAGGTGAGACGTCGGGTCAGACCCAGCGCGTGGTCGAGATGCGCATGGATTGCGACCAGGACGCGGTCTGGATCCGGGTCGAGCAGGTCGGCGCCGCATGCCACACCGGCCGGCGTTCCTGCTTCTACCGCAAGGTCGATGGTGCCGATGGCGGCGTGCGGTTGTCGTTCGTGGATGCGGACCGGCAGTTCGATCCGGATACTGTGTACCGCAAATGACTCCGTCATTCCGGGGCAGCCCGCAGGGCTGAACCTCAGATGTGCAATTGCACATCGGGGAATCTCGAGATTCCGGGTCTGGTCCTTCGGACCATCCCGGAATGACGTCGCGGGAAAGCCTTTAACCCCCCATTAACCATGATTGCCGCAGTCTCGGCCGCCTATCGGTGCTGATTGTCAGCGCCTCAACAGGCCGCGCGGTCGTTTCGCGAGGAGCGGGGCACCAGAGACATGTCGGTCGACACAACAAACGCCACGGCAAGTGTCGATCCCACACGCGCGAAGATCGCAGGCTCGATCAGGCAGGCCGCGTCGACCACCGGCGCCAGCTTCGAATATCTGCTCGCCACCGCGAAGATGGAATCCAACTTCAACCCGAAGGCCGCCGCGACGACGTCGTCGGCGCGCGGGCTGTTTCAATTCATCGACCAGACCTGGCTCGGCACGGTGAAGGAGGCGGGCGCCCATCTCGGCTACGGCAAATACGCCGACGCCATCACCAAGGATCCCTCCGGCAGCTATTCGGTCAGCGATCCCGCCGCGCGCGCCGCGATCATGCGGCTGCGCGACGATCCGGATGCCGCCTCGTCGATGGCGGCGGTGCTGACCCAATCGAACAGTTTCAAGCTGACCGGCAAGATCGGCCGCCGCCCGACCGACGCCGAACTCTACATGGCGCATTTCCTGGGAGTGGGCGGCGCCGGAAAGCTGATACAGAACGCGGAAGACAATCCGAACGCCTCCGCGGTGCGGATGTTTCCGAACGCGGCCGCGGCCAACCAGTCGATCTTCTATGATCGCTCGGGGCAGGCGCGCAGCGTCTCCCAGGTCTATTCGGTGCTGAACACGCGCTACGAAAGCGCCGCCAGTTCGCCGGCGACGCGCACCGCGATGGCGGCCGCAGGCGGCGATCTGGCAAGGCGCGTCACGGTGGCGAGCGCCGCACCGGCGACGACGACGGCGATCGACAACGCGGCCTATCTCTCGAGCTTCCCCGACCAGCGCGCCGTGACGCCGGTGGCGGCGACGTCGCAATCGGCGTCAGCACAGTCCGAGCCGACGTTCCGCTCGCTGTTCCAGGCCGGCGAGCGCAGGGAGCCGATCTCGCCGGCGGTGCAGGAATTGTGGGGCAACGGTTCGTCGCTAACCTCGGTTGCGCCAGCAACCCCGGTTGCGCCGGCGACTCCTGTAGCGTCGGCGACTTCGATCACCTCGACCACGCCGGAAGTCCGCGCGCCGGGCCGGCTCGATCTGTTCAGCGATCGCTTCGGTACGTTCAGCGGCTAAGCCTCTGAACGGCTCTGCGCATCGCGCGGATAGGCCGGTCTCAGCACCCTTAACAAAACGTCAATCAAACCAGCCGTTTATGGTGAACCCTTTGTTAAGCGTCATGGTTTATTTTGTATGACAGTGGCACCGCGTCACGGTGTCGTAACAGGTTGCGTAAGCCAGACCATGATAGTTCGGCAGTTCATCAGTTGGATTCGTACCGCTCCGGCAGGCGAGCGGGCAGAGGCGACCCGGGCATTGGCTCGGGCCTGGTTGATCTCGGATCTCACCGAGGAGGATCGCACCGCCGCCGAAGGCGCGCTGCTGATGCTGCTCGACGATCCTTCCCCGCTGGTCCGCCAGGCGATGGCGGAAGTGTTCGCGCGCAGCGCGGAAGCGCCGGCGGCGATCGTGCAGGCGCTCTCGCTCGACCAGCCGTCGATCGCGCTGCCGGTTCTCGAACATTCACCGCTCCTGATCGACGCCGACCTCGTCGACATCGTCGCGACCGGCACCAGCGACACACAATGCGCGATCGCGCGCCGCATCAATCTGCCGCCCTCGGTCTCCGCTGCCATTGCCGAAGTCGGCTCGGCCGCCGCAGCCCTCGAGCTGATCGAAAACGCCTATGCCGAACTGGCGCCGTTTTCATGGGATCGCATCGTTGAACGTCACGGCCATCTCGCCGCGATCCGGGAGGCGTTGCTGGTTCTGGAAGGGCTGCCCGCCGCCACCCGCGCGGCGCTGGTCGCCAAACTCACCGATACGCTGGCGCAGTTCGTCGTCGCACGAAACTGGATGAGTGCCGACCGGGCAGGGCGGCTTGCGAATGAAGCGCGCGAGCGCTCGGCCGTGAGCATCGCGGCGCGCTCGCGCGGCGAGGACATGCAGGGCCTGGTGCAGCATTTGCGCGCCACCGGACAGCTGACCGCAGGGCTGATCCTGCGCGCGCTGTTGTCGGGCAATCTCGAACTGTTCGAGTCATCGCTTGCCGAACTGGCGGGCCTGCCGCTCGCCCGCGTCACGGCGCTGCTGCACGACCGTGGCGGCGCCGGCGTACAGGCGCTGCTGATCCGTGCAGGTTTCCCGGAGTCCACCTTCGGCGCCTTCCGCGTCGCCCTCGAGGTCAGCCACGAGACCGGTTACGTCGACACGCTGGGAGGTGCCGCAAGCCTGCGCCGTCGCATGGTCGAACGCGTGCTGACCCATTGCGCGACCGACCGCCAGGCCGCCGAGCCGCTCCTGATCCTGTTGCGGCGCTTCGCAACCGAATCCGCGCGCGAGGAAGCCCGCACCTTCTGCGAGGAACTGGTCGCCGACGAGGCGTTCGTTCCGCCGGTGCGCGATCTGATCGCGGCGTAAGGTCGCTGATTTTGTAGGGCAAAGCGAAGCGTGCCCACCATCATTGAACCGGACGCAAGAATGCTGGGCACGGCGCAAGAGCGCCTTTGCCCACCCTCAGACGCGTCGCCAAATCACCGTTGACAACCCGTCATTGCGAGCGCAGCGAAGCAATCCATCTCACCGCTTGCTGAAGCGTGGATTGCTTCGCTGCGCTCGCAATGACGCGGAGAGAGTGATGCTTATTCCGCCGGGACGATGCTCGGCGCCAGAATGGCTTCGAGATGTTCGGGGCGGTCGCGGTTGACGCTCACCAGGAATTCGTCCGCAACCCCGCGCAACTGCTTGCTCAGGGCGCTCGCCATCACCGCGGTGTCGAGCTTGGTGCGTTCGCGCACGATCGCCTGAATGGCGTTGATGTGATGGGTGATCAGATCCGCGGGAACGAGGTCGAGGTCGGGCGCGTGTTCGATGATGCGGCACAGGCTTTCGGCGGCGGCGCCGGCGGAGGGGAAGCCGAAGGTCGCGGCATCGCCCTTGATGTCATGGGCCGCGCGAAACAATTCCTCGCGGTTGTCGGTGGTGAAGCCTTCATGGAGAATGACCGCATACGCCGCCGAGAGCCGGTCGGCCTCGATGGTCATCCAGTTCTTGAATTCGCCGGATAGTCCCGCAAGCGCCTTTTCCGCGCGCGCGACCGGATCGTCGAGGTCGGATTCGGGGACGCGCAGCAACACCTTGCGCAACGGATTGGGCTGCGTGATGACGTGATGATCGGCAAACGAGGTGATCTGCAGCGAGCCGGACTTTTCCTTTGCCATGATGATTTCTCCAGGCCCGCGCTAGACGTTGGTCCGTGCCTTGTCGAGCAGTGACGGCTGTTGCAGGATTTCCATCTCGCCGCCGACGCGGCGTTCGGGTCCGATATAGGCATTGTTGGTGTTGCGCCGGCGGTCCGGGCCGAAATAGGTCTTGGTCTTGATGAACGG
>DATCXE010000112.1:0-5103 GCA_036565985.1 Bradyrhizobium sp. | reverse complement strand
ATGCCCGCGACAAGCGCGGGCATGACGGCAGTGGTCACGCCTTGAATTTAATGCTCGCATTTCCAGCCAGACTCTGCGGCGCCGGGCCGCGCTGGCGAAGCCGACGGCGCGGGTGCGCGGCTCCGGTTCCGCGGAAAATGTCACCGCGGAAATCACGCAGTTCTTTTCCGGTCCCGATATCGCCCGCTAAACACCTAAGGGTTTTCACCTAGCCATGGCATGACGCGCGCTGTAAGGTGCGCGCCGTGTCTCTGTTTGGCCGCCTAAAGAGCCAAATAGAACAATGGCTTAAGGGGGAAGCTCGATGGATTTGATGGCGTCCGAAATGACACAGCCGACCTTCTGGCTGTCCGTTTTGCAGATTATCTGGATCAACATTCTTCTGTCCGGTGACAACGCGGTTGTCATCGCGCTCGCCTGCCGGGGTTTGCCGCCGCGCGAGCGGATGTGGGGCATGATTATCGGTGCCGGCGTCGCCTCGGTGCTGCTCGTCATTTTCACGGGTGTTGTCTCGACCCTGATGACGCTGCCCTATCTGAAGATGTTCAGCGCGTTTGCGTTGATGTGGATCGCGATCAAGCTGCTGGCGCCCGCCGCGCACGATGCCGAGGACACGCCGGAAGCGGTGGAGGATCTGTGGCGCGCGGTCCGTATCGTCGTCATCGCCGACATCATCATGAGTCTCGACAATGTCATCGCCGTCGCCGCCGTGGCGAAGGGGGACTACGTGCTGCTGACGCTCGGTCTCGCCATCAGCATCCCGATGGTTATTGCCGGCAGCGCAATCATCCTCGCCTTGCTCGAGCGGTTCCCGATCCTGGTTTGGGGCGGCGCGGGCGTTCTCGGCTGGGTCGCCGGCGATATTTTCTCCACCGACCCTGTTGTGCTCAGCTTCTTCAACGGCTTCGACGCGGAGCAAGTCGAGTTGGTCGCCAAAGTCGTCGCTGCGGTAGCTGTGCTCGCAGCCGGATATGTGTGGCGCACGACGCACAAGCCGGTGCCGGGCGAGACCTGAATCGGGTGGAAAATGGCCGCGCGCCATGGATTTTTCGTGGCGCGGCGCTGTTTAGGGCGGGCGGGTCAGTTCGCTAATGCCGCCCTTCGAGCTTCATGGCCAGCCGAACCAATTCGGCGACATTGCGTGCGCCGATCCGCTCCATGACCCAGGCGCGATGGTTTTCAACCGTCTTCGGGCTGATATTAAGGTGCGCGCCGATTTCCTTGTTCGATAATCCGGCAACGGCAAGCTCCATGACCTGGCGCTGGCGGGTGGACAGGGTGTCGAAACGGGCCTGCAGGCTTTCGAGGCCTGCGGTGCCGCCGTCGCGCGTGCCTTCTTCGCCGACGGCGCTGCGAACGCTCGCGAGCAGGCGCGCCTCGTCAAAGGGCTTTTCGATAAAGTCGAACGCGCCGAGCTTGATGGCCGCTACCGCCATATCGATATCGCCATGGCCGGTGATGAGGATAATAGGGGCCGCGACGTCGCGTTCTTTGAGATGGCGGACGAGGTCCAGGCCCGACATGCCGGGCATGCGAACATCCGAGACGATGCAGTCGAACCGGCGGCGCGCCGCGATCGCCGACAGGAATTCCTTCGCCTGCGTGAAGCAGGCGGTTTCGATTTGCTTGCGGGCGAAATAGAGCTGCAGCGAATCGAGCACGGCGCTGTCGTCGTCAATAAGGGCGAGGTGAATGGGGCTGTTCATGGCGGATTGGACTTTGCGATCGGGAGCGTGAAACGAACCACTGCGCCTTGAGCGCTACTTTCAAACGACAGCCGGCCACCATGCGCCTCGACGATAGACTTGCACAGCGGCAAACCGATGCCGAGGCCTTCGGCTTTGACGGACGACAAGGGCAAGAAGGCATTATCCATCATTTGAGGCGGAAAGCCGGGGCCGGTGTCGGAGACAAGAATTTCGACAAAGCCGTCTGTCGTGGGCTTTGCTTCCAGGACGACAACGCCACGGACTGTCGTGTGCTCTTCCATCGCTTCGACGGCATTGCGCAGGAGATTGATAAGAACTTGCTCGATCTGCAAGAGATCGATCATGACCGGCGGGGTTTCGGGCGCGATAGCGATTCGAATCGCGACGTTGTGACGATCGATGTCGCTTCGGCAAAAATCGACGGTCTCCTTGAATATTCGCTCGACTTTGCATGGCGCGCGGTTGCTGCGATCCAGCCGCACCAGCGCGCGCAGCCGGCGAACGACTTCGGCGGCGCGCTCGACCTGGGCGACCGCTTTCTTAGCCGTGTCCGCGATCAGGGTCGGGTTTGCGTTGCCGGACTGAATGGTGTCCTCAAGCAGGCGCGTGTAGGTGCCGGCGGCCATTAAAGGTTGATTGAGCTCGTGCGCCACGGCGGCGGCCAGTTCGCCCATGCTGCCGAGCTGCGCAAGGTGCGACAGCGATTCTTGATGCCGTCGCAACTGCGATTGCGTGCGGCGATGTTCGGTGACGAGTTCGCCGGTGATGAGTCCAGTGATCGCGAGCACCAGCATCAGCGCCTGAAACGACGTCACGTTAAATGTGCCTGCTGGAAAGAATTGTATTCCGGCGATCAGGCCGAGTTGCGTAACCAGAATAGCGGCGCTGACGCCTTCGGTGCCGGTCCGCACCGCTACCCATATGATCGGCAGGAAGAGAACGTAAAATAGCTGGAATTGCTGCTCGTCTGCAAACCCGAACACCACCGCCAAAGCTGCGCCGATCGCCAGCATTTGCAGCCAGCCTTCCCTCGATGCGGGCAGGACGCTTCGCCGTGTCAACGCGAACAAGGCGAATGGCGTGACGACGGTAATGCCGATGACGTCGCCAACCCAATATCGTACCCCCGCGGCGAGGAAGTCGGCCGCAGGAAGAACGCCGGAGGCGACGGTCAAGCTGACGTAGCCGGCCGCGACCAGCGCTGCGCTGACAAAGGCGATCAGCAGTAGAAGCAGGAGGTCTCGCATCGACGACAGCGTCGGATCGAAGCCGAGGCGCGGCCGCATCATGACCAGCGTTGCCGCCGCATAACCGCCGCCGACCAGCATCGATGCGGCGATTTCGAAACTCCACGGCAGTGGGAGGTTTCTCTGCACGAGGTCGGCGAGCAGTGGGGCGATCAGGACAAAAACGATCATCCGGCGGCCATACAACAGCAGCAGAACAAAGCTCAGGCCGATGCCCGGATTCCACGGTGTAATGGTGAGATGGGCGTAGGGCTCGATGAGGCTCAGCCAATCGAGCAGCGTGTAAGCCGCAAGATAGGCGATGCCGACAACGATTTTGTTCGCGTCGAGGACGCGCGGAAAAATCATCGTCCGAAGCCTGTCTGTCCGAGCCCTTGCGTGCATGACCTTTACAGCCTTTTAGGCTGCTATCCCCTCGATAAATACATCTAGGTTAAAACACCCAGGGTGAAAACCCCGGTCGATCGACCTGAGTTGTTCACCCGGTGGGCGACCTTATCCTGCGGAGTCCGGCGGGGGCGTCGTTGCCACTTCGCCAAAGGAGACGCTCGGCGCGTTAACACGCCGCGCAAAATTCGCGGGGAGATCGTATGCGGGTGTCTTCAAATCTTGTGATGGCGAACTGGGCTGCGGCGATGGCTATCTGGGCGCTGCCCTATCTGGCCTTGCTTCATCATTTCGGAATTGAACCTTCGGAGGCAATGCAATGGTCGCTGGTCGTCGTCGGCGCCATTGGCAGCGGTAGCGTTTTTTACATGGCGTGGCGGGAATCGCGCAGGCCATCATGGCGCGCGTCGCATGGGTTGCGTCCGCTTTCGTAGTTGGAAGCGGGCAGCGCTCAAACAGCGGGCGCTCACGGTGTCCCGTCGACCGTCGCAATAACATTAGCAAGAAGAGGCATTGGTGGATTATTTGCTCAACGACGTAATGAGCGGGCCGTTCTGGATCGCCGCGGCCCAGATTATCGGCGTGAACACTATTCTTTCCGGTGACAACGCCGTTGTCATCGCGTTGGCCTGCCTGACTTTGCCCCCGAAGCAGCGCCTGTGGGGCATGACTCTCGGCGCGGGCGTCGCCGTGCTGATGCGCGTGGTCTTCACGCTCATCATTGCGCAGGCGATGAGCTACCCCTTCCTCAAGCTGGCCGGCGGCGCGCTGCTGTTCTGGGTGGCGGTGAAGCTCATCATCGAGGACACCGACGGCGAGGATGGCGGCGTGGAGGCGGGCGAAACGATCTGGCGCGCGGTGCGCATTGTCGCCATCGCCGACATCGTCATGAGCCTCGACAACGTCATCGCGATCGCGGCATCCGCCGATGTCGCGGCCAATAACGTCGATATCTCCCACGGCGCCGTCATCAAGACGACGCTCATCATCTTCGGCCTTGCCACCAGCGTACCGTTGATCGTTGCCGGTAGCGCGGCGCTCATGGCGCTGCTCGAGCGCTTTCGCGTGCTGGTCTGGGGCGGCGGCGCGCTGCTCGGCTGGGTCGCCGGTGACATCATGAGCACCGATCCTGCGGTCCTCAGCTACCTGGGCGATGCCGCGCATGGACTGCATGAGTGGGGAGGACGCGTCGGCGCGCTGTTCGTCGTTTCGGTCGGCCTTTGGATCGTGCGCCGGCACCGCGCGCTTGTGTCAGAGGAGATCTGGACCTTTGTGGCGCTGCTGCTGTGGATCGCGGGCGATATCGCGATCACCGAGAACATCGGCGACACCGAGGGCCTCAAGCGATGGTCGTTGCGGCTCGTCGTGTTCTTCGTCCTGTTGTCGAATTACGTGGTCCTGCGCGCCCGTTCCGCCATCACCGTCATGCTGCCAAGCCGGCACGGCGAGGACACCGTTGCCATCCAGCCTGAGCCCGAGAAGGAACGGGTTTAGAAACGCGACAGCGGCCGGCTGCTGGAGTATGGTGCGGTCTGCGCCATGAACCAGACCGTCCGCACCGTTTCGTCGCCCGTCCGGATTGGCCATTCCGCCTGTCCGCACGATTGCCCGTCGACCTGCGCGCTTGACGTCGAACTCATCGACGAGCGCACCATTGGGCGCGTGCGCGGCTCCAAGGACAACGATTATACGGCGGGCGTCATCTGCGCCAAGGTCGCGCGCTATGCCGAGCGGCAGCACCATGCCGAACGGCTGATGCG
>DATCXE010000107.1:0-3964 GCA_036565985.1 Bradyrhizobium sp. | reverse complement strand
ATCTCTCGACCAATGCCGGCGGCACGGCGGCGCTGGCCTATGGCGTGGCGCGCGAGATGGCGCTTGGGCTCGAAGTCGTGCTCGCAGATGGACGAGTGCTGAACGGACTGTCGAAGCTGAAAAAGGACAACACCGGCTACGACCTGCGCAATCTCTTCATCGGCGCGGAAGGCACGCTCGGCATCATCACGGCCGCGACACTGAAGCTGTTTCCGAAGCCGCGCGCGGTGGAGACCGGCTATGTCGGCCTCAAGTCGCCGGCGCAGGCGCTCAAGCTGCTCTCGATCGCGCAGAACGAGGCCGCCGGCAGCCTTACCAGCTTCGAACTGCTGGCCGATATCGCGGTCGATTTCAGCCTGCGTCACGGCATCGACATTCGCGATCCGCTTTCCAGCAAGCATCCCTGGTACGTGCTGATGGAACTGTCCTCCTCGCGCGACGACGCGCGCGCCGCGCTGGAATCGATCCTCGCAAAAGGCATGGAAGAAGGCATCGTCGACGACGCCGTGATCGCGGCGAACCTCACCCAGCGTGCCGGGTTCTGGAAGCTGCGCGACGAGATGTCGGCGGCGCAGAAGCCGGAAGGCGGCTCGATCAAGCACGATATCTCCGTGCCGGTCGCTGCCGTGCCCGCCTTCATCGAAGAGGCCAATGCCGCCGTAGTCAAACTGATCCCGGGCTCGCGGCCGGTGCCGTTCGGCCATCTCGGCGACGGCAACATCCACTACAACGTCAGCCAGCCGGTCGGCGGCAATACCGCCGACTTCATGTCACGCTGGCACGAGGTCAACGAGGTCGTGTTCGCCATCGTGCTGCGGATGGGCGGATCGATTTCCGCCGAGCACGGCATCGGTGTGCTCAAGCGCGATGAACTGCCCGACGTCAAGGACAAGGTGGCGATCGAACTGATGCGCGGCATCAAGGCGATGCTCGATCCGCTCGGCATCATGAACCCCGGCAAGGTGCTGTGACAAGGACCGTTCCGCCGCTTGCTATCACGCCGATCGCGGACGCTGATGTTGTCACCGTGATCGCGCTCTGGCAGGCCTGCGAATTGACGCGGCCGTGGAACGATCCCGCAGCCGACATCGCGCTCGCCCGGCGCGGGCCGAATTCGACGATCCTGATCGGGCGTGCCGACAACACTATCGTCGCCACCGCGATGGTCGGCCACGACGGCCATCGCGGCTGGGTCTATTACGTCGCCACCGATCCGGATCGTCGCGCGAAAGGCTTTGGCCGCGCCATCATGGATGCGGCCGAGGACTGGCTGCGCCGAGCCGGCATTGCCAAACTGCAACTGCTGGTGCGGCCCGAAAATTCCGGCGTCGCCGCGTTCTACCAGTCGATCGGCTTCGGCGAGCAGAAGATCCTGTTCCTCACCAAATGGCTCGACGGCCGCGAACCGACGCGATGAGCTGAAGGGTCTCCATGGGCATTTCCGATCGTGTCCGCGTCAAGAACGTCAGCGTGCTCTCCGACCGATACTATCGGCTGGACGAGGTCGAGTTCGCGTATCGCCGCGGCAACGGCGAATGGCAGACGCAGAAGCGGGAAGTGTTCGATCGCGGTCATGCCGCGACGCTGTTGCCGTATAATCTTGCAGCCCGCACCGTCGTGCTGACGCGGCAGTTCCGCCTGCCGCCTTATCTCGCCGGTCATGACGATCTCATGATCGAGGCCGCCGCCGGCATGCTCGACGACGAGACGCCCGAAAAGCGCATTCGTGCGGAGGCGGAAGAGGAAATCGGCTACCGCCTGCACGACGTGCGCAAGGTGTTCGAGGCCTTTATGAGCCCGGGTGCAGTCACGGAGAAGCTGCACTTCTTCGTCGGCGAATATGATGCCGCGATGCGGATCGGCGACGGCGGCGGCATCGCCGAGGAAGGCGAGGACATCGAGGTGCTGGAGCTATCGATCGATCAGGCAGTCGCCATGATATCCGACGGCCGCATCGTGGATGCAAAAACCATCATGCTGCTGCAGTACGCAGCGCTGAATATTTTTCGGTGAGAATGTCTCCATCAACCGGTCGTCCCTGCGAACGCAGGGGACCCATACCGCGTGATCTATCGATGAGGCGCGGTGGCAGACGCTACGCTTCTTCTATCGCCCGCTTGCTGAAGCGAAATCGTCTCCCAGTTTGCCATTCCGCCGGCCGCGGCGTCGCAGGGGCGACGGGTTGATGGGTTCTCGCTTTTCTCATGGTCGTCCCCGCGTTCGCGGGAACGACGACTTACCGTGGATCAGATTCAAAACAACGACCCCTGCCCGTCATCCTCCGGCACCACTGTCGCCGCCTTGCGCGGCGCGGCCTTTTTCGCGGGCTTCGGTTCCTCGGCCGCCCTCTCCTCGTCCGTGATCGGAAGCAGCAATTGCGCGTCGTCATTGACGACGCGGTTGACGCGGGTGGAAATCTCGTGCCAGGCGAACTCGCCTTCGCGCGGTCCGCGCAGCAGCGCCATGACATCCTCAACGTCGTTGGTCCGGGCATCGAGCCAGCGCTCGAACGCTTCCGGTGCGATCGTCACGGGAACGCGGTGATGCAGCGTGGCGAGATCAGGGCTCGCCGGCGCGGTGACGATGGCGACGCTGTCGGTCTCCTCGCCGTTCGGTCCCATCCAGGTTTCGGCGAGCGCGGCAAATCCGACCGGCTGGCCATCGCGGCGATGGATGAAGAACGGCCGCTTGCGGCCGCTCAAATCCTGCCATTCGTAGTAACCATCCGCCGGAATCAGACAACGGCGCCGCTTGATCGCATTCTTGAAGGCGGGCTTGTCGCGAATCGTTTCGGAACGCGCGTTGATCAGCAACGTAAATTTACGGGGATCCTTCACCCACGCAGGAATCAGTCCCCAGCGCATCAGCCGGAAGTGACGGCCGCCATTTTCCAGGATGACAACCGGAACTGGCTGTGTCGGTGCGATATTATACCGCGGCGGGAAATTTGGCTGTTCGACATAGCCGAATATCTGCCGAAGCGCCGCCGGCGGCGAGGTAATGACGAAGCGACCACACATTATCTGCCCAAGATATCTCGCCGTTTAGTGCGTGTTAACCCCAGATGCCAACAGTGGGGAACCGATGACTTCCACCGCAGCCACACCCGCGCGATCAGAGCGCCCGATACCGCCATCGACGGGCTTCATTGACGAAGCGCGCGCGGCGCAGTTGAAGGCTGCCAACATCAATCCGCGTACCGGGCTTGCGACAGACTATCTGAATCACTTCAACGAAGCCGTCATGCTGCTCGAAATGGTTCCGGACATGCCGGAATGCGCGGAGGATTTCCTGACCTGGTCGCCGCTGACCTACGCCGAGCATTTCTGGGCCTCCAACTTCAAGGCCCGCGACCTCGCCATCGAGGCGTATGAAGCCGCCGATCCGAAGATCCGTACCGATTTCGACAATCTCACCGCGAGCATGACCTCGATTCTGACCGCGGTGGGCGCGGCGATGCGTGAGGCTCAGCAGGACAAGACCCGCGCTACGCTGGCCGAGCAGGCCGCCGCCTGGGTCAAACCTCTGGTTGCACTGGCGGGGGGCGTCATCAACGGCAGTTCCGCAGCCAACGTTGAAACCATCATCTCGAATCACTAGAACCGCATCGGTCTGATCGAAACAGATCCGATCCGCCTCCAGAGCGAATTGCCTGCTTTTTCCGGATCACGCCTTGGCTACACCCGTCCAGCCGACCCATCCCCAACTCGCCGTCAGCGGCGCGATCTTTCGCGACGGCAAGATCCTGCTGGTTCGCCGCGCGCGCTCGCCGGGCAAGGGCTTCTACTCGTTCCCGGGCGGGCGGGTCGAATTCGGCGAATCACTGCAATCGGCGCTTCATCGCGAGGTCGATGAGGAAACCGGGTTGAGAGTGGAGATTCTGGGGCTTGCCGGCTGGCGCGAGGTGCTGCCCGGAAATACCGGCGGCGGGCATTATCTCATCCTGTCGTTCGCAGCGCGCTGG
>DATCXE010000092.1:0-7937 GCA_036565985.1 Bradyrhizobium sp. | reverse complement strand
GGCATCAGTATATCGGGCGCGACATCCCGGATGCCGACCATCCTGAAACCATCGCGTTCGAGGATGCGGCCGACGCTCGACAACAGGTGATCGTCGCCGCCGCGAAACGCTGCCCAGACCTGACCGATGACGCGGATCGTTTCCCAGTCCAGCCTGATCTCCGACAGCGCCGGCCGCTGCAGCGTGCCGATGAAGATCAGATCGCGGCAACCTTCGCTGCGGAACAGTTTTTTGGCGCGGCCGAGTTGCCCGACCGAGATCCAATGATGGCGGAAGCGTTCGACGCGGACCGGATCGCAGGCACCGCGCAGCGCAAAAAGAACCGGCGCGATGCCGCGCTGACTTAGCGACTCCGCCACCGCGAACGGCATGGCGCCGCCGCCGGCGATGACGCCGACTGGCGAAGCAATCCCGGAAGCCGCGGAGGTCATTGCTGCGGCGACCTCATCATCAAGACTTGTCGCCGTCGCCGGCCGGAAGGCACAGCGCACGATGCTTGCCTGCGCCGATGAAGCCAAGGATTTCCGCTATCGCGGGATCCTCTCCGGCCAGAGGCTGCACCGCGTCCAGCCGCTCGGCGAAGATGCCGGGGCCGTGAAACAGCTTCTGGTAGAACGCGCGAACCCTGGCCAGCCGCTCCTTGGTGAACTTGCGGCGCTTCATGCCGATGATGTTGAGACCCTCCAGACTCGCATACTGTCCGTTGACGAGGCCGAACGGAATGACGTCGCCGCGCACGCCGCAGACGCCGCCGATCATCACCTGCGGTCCGATGCGCGTGAACTGATGCACGGCCGACAGCCCGCCGATGAAGACGAAATCGCCGATCTCGCAATGGCCGCCAAGCGTCGCCGAGGTCGCGAAGATCACGTCATTGCCGACCTGGCAATCGTGCCCGACATGGCTGCAATTCATGAAGTAGCCGCGCTCGCCGACGCGCGTCACGCCGCCGCCGGCGACCGTTCCCGCGTTCATCGTCGACTGCTCCCGGATGGTGCAGCCTGCGCCGATCTCGAGCCGGGTAAGTTCGCCCTTGTAGCTCAGCGATTGCGGCGGCGTGCCGAGCGAGACGAAGGGATAGACGATGCAGCCGTCGCCGATCGAGGTCTGCGCGGTGATGTGCACATGCGCGATCAGCCTGCAGTTCGCGCCGATGACGACGTTGGGCCCGATGATGCAATAGGGACCGATCGTGGTCCCCTCGCCGATCACAGCGCCATCCTCAACCCGCGCGGTCGGATCGATCGTATTCATTAACAGCCCAGCCCATCCATTATCGCGCAAATATAGCGCTTTTTCCGGTGGTTAGCGCGGCATCCGGATGGTGTCCAATGACGTATGGTTACGTCCTGTTGCGATGCGTCCGGTGCCAATTCCGCTTGCCGTCGAGGACGAACGCCTCGGCGATCACGGCATCGTCGGGGATCAATCCGTCAGCATCGCACCGACGTCGGCTTCCGCCACGACCGCGCCATTCACTTTGGCATCGCCGTGAAACCACCACATGGCCTTGCGGCGGCCTATCGAACGCATGTGATACTCGATGGTATCGCCGGGCATCACCGGCTTGCGAAACTTGCACTTGTCGATGGTCAGAAAATAAACCGCGCGCGGCTTCTCCGTGCCCTCGACCGACTTGATGCCGATGACGCCGGCAGTCTGCGCCATGGCTTCGATCATCATCACACCGGGATAGACCGGACGCTCGGGGAAGTGGCCGAGAAACGGCGGCTCGTTGTAAGTGACGTTCTTGATGCCGATACCGCTGTAGTCGGCCCGGATGTTGATCACCCGGTCGATCAGCAGCATCGGATAGCGGTGCGGGAGCGTCTTGAGGATCTCGTTGATATCCACCAGCTCAAACTTGACCGATGCCTCCTCCATCACTCCTTCCCCTCGCCTTTTGGATGGCCTGCGCCATCACGCGCCAGGCGTTCAAGCGCCAGCGTCTCCCGGAACCATTGCCTGGTCGGCCGAGCCATATGACCACCCCAGCGTTCGTTGGCAGGAATGTCATCCTTCACCGCGCTCATGGCCGCAATCTGCGCCCCGTCTCCGATCTTGATGTGATTGTTAAGTCCAGCCTTGGCGCCGATCGCCACGTTGTCACCGATCGTCAGGCTGCCGGCGAGCCCGATCTGCGCCGCGAGCAGAACGTGCCGGCCGATGGTCACATTGTGGCCGATCTGGACCTGATTGTCGATTTTGGTGCCCTCGCCGATCACGGTATCGCGGAGGCTGCCGCGGTCGATCGTGGTGCCGGCGCCGACCTCGACGTCGTTCTGGATCAGGACGCGGCCGGTCTGCGGCACCTTCAGATGCCCTTCGGGACCGAAGAAGATGAAGCCATAGCCGTCTTGGCCGATGCTGCAGCCGGGATGGATCAGAACGTTGTTGCCGATCAGCGCAAACTGGATTGTGGTGCGCGCGCCGACATTGCAGTCCCTGCCGATCTTGACGTCGGCGCCGATCACCGCGCCTGCGCCGATCACGGTGCCTGCACCGATCTCGACGCGGGGTCCGATCACCACGAGCGGATCGACGATCACGCCGTCTTCGAGATGGGCCGTCGGGTCGATGATGGCCGACGGTGCGATGCCGTCATTGTCGAACCAGGATTGTGGACGAAGCGCATCGCCATGCCACTCGCGCGCCAGCCTGACAAACGCACGGAACGGCTGGGTAGCCCGCAGCACCGCGACGTGGGCGGGCACCTGGGCTTCGAACCGCGGGCTGACCAGGCAAGCCCCTGCCTTGGTCGCCTTGAACTGATCGGCGTATTTGAGATTGTCGAAAAACGCCAGGTGCATCGGACCGGCTTCGTCGAGCGAAGCGAGCCCCCTGATAACCTTGTCGCCCCGTGCAGGGTCGACCAATACCGCCCCCGTCAGCGTGGCAATCTCGGCCAACGTCGACGAAGCAGGTTGCTTGAAGAATATCGGCTGGGCCATTCCACCCGTCGCAGTCCGGCCGGCGTTTACACCGGAGCGCCGGCCCAAAAGGCCGAAGCCGGCCGCCCCACTTGTCCGATACGTTCCCAGATGCGAACCGGTGACCGGCTCGCCTGAAGACGCCTAGAACGTCGTACCGCCGCCAAACCTGAATTGTTGCACGCGGTCGTACGCACCCTTGGTGATCGGAACCGCATAGTCGAAGCGCAGCGGACCGAACGGCGAGGCCCAGATCAAGCCGACACCGACCGAGGTTCGCACCACATTACCGTTGTCGTACTGCAATCCCAAGCAATTTCCGGGAGCAGCCCCGCCCGCCGCGGTCGCCTGCGTCGGCGGCGTACAGCCAGGCACGTTGACTTCGCCGGTCTGCGCCCAAGACGTCGGACCCTTGTAGTCAAACAGTCCGCCAGCGTCGGCGTAAACCGATCCCTTGAGTCCGGTCTCCTTCGGCAGGAACCAGAACGGCATCTGCAATTCGAACGAAGCGCCCCAATACTTGGTGCCGCCAAGTGCGTCACGTGTACCGAACGGATTGAGATCGCGCGGACCGATGCCGTTCGGGGCAAAGCCACGAACGAGGTTCGGGCCCATCTGGAAGTGATCGAGCATCCGAATTTCGCTTCCGCCGAACTGGTTGAGCATGCCGCCCTGGAGATGGACCAGGCCAACGATGTCGGCGACGAGCGGCGTGTAGTACTTCGCATCGATCACGGACTTGACGTACTTCACGTCGCCGCCGACGCCCGCAAAGTCCTGCTTCCAGTCGATCAGCAAGCCGTCGGTCGGGTTCTTGTTGTTGTCGAGCGTGTTGTAGTTCAGCGAATAGCCGACCGACGAGGTCAGCGTCCTGCCGCTCTGCAGTTCCTTGCGGACCGGAAGGGAGGCTTCGCCGTCGCTGTAGCACCACAGGCCCTGCCCAGAGGCATCGGTGGCCGTCTGTCCGCCTGACGTGATCGATCCGCCGGCCGGGGCGCCGACCAGATTCGCGAATGCCGGCGAAGGATTGAATGCAAGCAACGAGTTCGAGGAATTGTTGTTACAGTTCGCCAGCGTGTTCGGGAGCGTAATCTGCTGCTGATAGATCGAATAGCGCAGTTGCATGGCCAGATCTTCCCGCAGCGTGAAGCCGAGTCGCGGGCTGAAGCCGAGCGTCTTGGTGCCGTAGGAAACATAGCTGTTGGCCAGTTGCTGGCGCTGGAACAGGTCGAGGCCGAGCGCGACGCGGTAGTCCAGCAGATAGGGCTCGACGAACGACAGCGAATAGCCGCGCGCGTACTGGCCGTAGGTCACCGCTGCCTTCGCGTACAGGCCGCGGCCCAGGAAGTTACGTTCGGAGATGCTGACCTCGGCGAGCGCACCGTCCGTGGTCGAGTAGCCGCCCGACACCGAGAAGTCGCCGGTCGATTTCTCTTCCAGATCGACGATCAGGATCACGCGATCGCTCGATGAACCCGGCTCGGTCAGGATCTTCACGCTCTTGAAGAAGTCGAGATTCTTCAGCCGGCGTTCGGCACGATCGACCAGTGCACGGTTGTAGGCATCGCCTTCGGAGAGATCGAACTCGCGCCGGATCACGTAGTCACGGGTGCGGGTGTTGCCGCGGACGTTGATGCGCTCGATATAGGTTCGCGGGCCTTCATCGACGGCGAAGACGATCGAGACGGTATGCTGCTCGAAATTGCGGTCGCCGCGCGGGCGAACGACCGCGAAGGCGTAACCGCGGCGCGAGGCCTCGATCTGCATCTCTTCGACGGATTTCTCGAGCGCTTCGGCGTTATACAGAGAGCCGACGTTGACGCGGGAGAAGCTGCGCAGCGATTTGGCATCGAGCGTGCTGATCGAGGTCTGGAAATCGACCGATGCGACGCGGTACTGCTGGCCTTCCTCGATCTTGAAGGTGACCATGAAGCCCTTCTTCTCGGGATCATACTCGGTCAGCGCGGCCACGACCTGCACGTCGGCAAAGCCGTTCTTGAGATAGAACCGGCGAATCAGGTCGCGGTCCGCCTCGACCCGGTCGGGATCGTAGACGTCGTTACCGCCGAGGAAGCTCAGCAGGTTGGATTCACGCGTCTTGATGATGTCCTTCAGGCGATAGGAGGAATAGGCGACGTTACCGACGAACTCGATCGACCTGACGCCGGTCTTGCCGCCTTCGGCGATCGTGAAGATCAGATCGACGCGGTTATTCGGCTGCTCGATGATTTCGGGCGTGACGCGAATGTCATAGCGGCCCGAGCGCCGGTAGATTTCGGCGATACGCTGGGCATCCGACTGAACCATCGGGCGGGACAACGTTCCGCGCGGCTTGGACTGGATTTCCGCCGAAAGTTGCTCGTCCTTGACCTTCTTGTTGCCTTCGAAAGCGATGCGGCCAATGACGGGATTTTCGACCACGACAACGATCAGCCGGCCGCCAGCCTGGTTGATTCGCACGTCCTGGAACAGGCCGGTCTCGATCAGCGCCTTCAGGCCGTCGTCGATCTGGGCCTGCCCGAGGCGGCCGCCGGGGCCGGGCTTGAAATAGGAGCGAATGGTCTCGACTTCGACGCGCCGGTTCCCCTCGACAGAGATCGACGCAACGGTCTGGGCCGCAGCCGGCGCAGATACCAATGCGCCCACCACCGTAGCCCCCAACGGCGCCGCCGCCATGATCAGGGCGGCCAGCAGACCCCCCCGCACTCGCATTCCAAACATCATGCGCAACGCGCCCTCGTCCTTCCAATGCTGGCCCGTACCCCTACGAACCAGCAGAATCCCACTGTTGCACTGCTTGTAGCGAATTAAAACCGGGCGGCAAACCAGACATCGCCCTGCAATTCCAATTTCATTCCAAGACGTTGCCTATCGGCAACGTCACAAAAAAGCCGCGTCACGATGCCGCCAGATGCAGGATGTCGTTATAGGTTGCAAACACCATCAACATCAGGACGAGGCCAAGCCCGATTCGGAACCCCATCTCCTGGGCCCGTTCGGACAGCGGGCGCCCCCGGACGGCTTCCACCGCATAGAACAAAAGGTGACCGCCATCGAGCAGCGGGACCGGGAACAGGTTTAGCAGCCCGATCGAGATCGACAGCACCGCGGCCAGATGCACCAGGGCGGCCAGGCCGATGGTCGCGACCTGCCCGGAAATCTGAGCAATTCTGATCGGACCGCCGACCTGGTCGGCGGCTTCGCGGCCGGTGAATACCCCGCCGATATAGGCGAGCGTGCGGTCGACCACGAACCAGGTCTCCTTCACGCCCAGCCAGAGCGCCGTGCCGGGATCGACCCGCTCGGTCACGACATCGCCGGGCGCGGTGGCCCGGGTAATGCCGAGCACGCCCAGACGATGGGTGTTTCCAAACGAATCCTTCACTTCGCGGAGTTCCGGCGTGCCCTTCAGGTCCAGCGTGGAATCACCACGCTTGATGGTGAAGTTCAGGGTGTCCCCGGCGCGAACGCCCACGATTCGCTGCATGTCGGAGAAACTGCCGATGGTCTTGCCGTCGATCGCGGTCACGATGTCGCCTGCCTGGAAGCCCGCCTTCGCGGCGGCGCTATTGGCTTCGATCTTGTCGACCCGGGCCGTTGTGCTCGGCTTGCCGAAGAAGGTGAACAGGCAGGTGAAGATCACGATCGCAAGGATGAAATTCGCAATCGGGCCGGCGGCAACGATCGCCGCACGCGGGCCGACTTTCTTGTGATGGAAGCTGCCCGCCCGCTCGTCCGCGGTCATGCTGGCGAGCGTCTCGGACGAGGCCGGCGTCGAGGCTTCCGACTCGTCGCCGAAGAACTTCACATAGCCGCCGAGCGGGATCGCGGAGATCTTCCAGCGGGTGCCGTGGCGGTCGTTGAAGCCTGCAAGTTCCGGCCCGAAGCCGAGCGAGAACGTCAGCACCTTCACCCCGGCCCATCGGGCGACCAGGAAATGGCCGAGTTCGTGGAAGAACACGACGATGGTCAGGACGAACAGGAAGGGAATGATGTAGCCGATGAGTCCATGACCCAACGTATTGAAACTATGCAGGAAAAAATCAGACATCAGGTTCCCCTCGACAAGAGCCAAAGGCCCCGTCCCCACCGCCTCTAGGATGCCTTTAAGGCAATTTGAGGCAATAGGGAGGCAGCTCTATTTCGTGCGTTATGGTCAACCGCAATCGCGTCGTCGGCCGAGCTTAGCGGCGCCAGGTTTCCGGCGCGGATCCAGTCGTTGATCGTCGCTTCGACGAGGCGGGCGATGGCCCCGAACTTGATCTGGCCGGCGATGAAGGCGGCCACCGCCACCTCGTTCGCGGCATTATATACCGTAGTCGCGCCGCGTCCTGTTCTTAACGATTCGTAAGCGAGCCGCAGCCCCGGGAACCGCTCGAAGTCCGGCGCCTCGAAAGTCAGCTGGCCGATCTTGGCCAGATCCAGCCTGGCCGACGGTCCAACGATCCGATCGGGCCATCCGAGGCAGTGCGCGATCGGGATCCGCATGTCGGGTGCGCCAAGCTGGGCCACCACCGAGCGATCCGAGAATTCAACCATGCCGTGAATGATCGACTGCGGATGCACGAGAACGTCGATTTCGTCGGGCGTCAGCGCGAACAGGTAAGAGGCTTCAATGACTTCGAGCCCCTTGTTCATCATCGAGGCCGAATCGATCGTGATCTTCTGGCCCATGCTCCAGTTCGGATGCTTCAAGGCCTGCTCCAGCGTCGCCTGCTCGATGTCGGCCGGCGCCCAGGTGCGGAACGGCCCGCCGGATGCGGTGATGATCACGCGCACCAGTTCCTCGCGGTTGCCGGAGGAAAGCGCCTGAAACAGCGCGTTATGTTCGGAATCCGCAGGCAGGATGCAGGCGCCCGCCTTCGCCGCGCGCTGCATGAAGAAATCACCGGCGCAAACCAGGCATTCCTTGTTGGCCAACGCCACCGTCGCGCCGCGATCCACTGCCGCCAATGCGGGCTTGAGCCCGGCCGCGCCGCTTACCGCCGCCATCACCCAATCGGCAGG
>DATCXE010000088.1:0-5149 GCA_036565985.1 Bradyrhizobium sp. | reverse complement strand
GGGCTGCAGGTCATTCCCGGTGAAAACCGCATAGGCATATAGCGCGAGATAGCCGATCGCGATCGCGCCGACTGCGTAAAAGGCCCAGATTGCGAGACGCTTCATCCCGCGCGTTTAGATCGGACGCAGCGAAAAAGCCAGCCCGACCGGCCGGGTCAGAACTTGCGCGCCGTATGCCGTGCCGGCACGCTCACCTCGGCGAGCTTTGCTGCATCCTCGTCCTGATCAATCGCCACATATCGCCCCTGCCAATAGGCCAGCGCCGCGGTACGCGCAGACGCTGCAATGTCCAGCACCCGCCCGATGACGATCGCATGCGAATGGCGTTCGACGACGTCCTCCACTTCACAGTCGATCGCGGCCAGCGCGCCGACCAGCAGCGGCACGCCGGAGGCGCGCGTCGTCCAGGCGGCGCCGGCAAAGCGGGCCGCGCCCTTCAGGCCGCCCTTGCCGGTGAACCGCTCGGCAATATCGACTTGGTCCGACGTCAGGATGTTGACGCCGAAAACGCCGTAGCGCTTCACGAGCGGCCAGGATGATGCGTCCCGGTTGATGCTGACGATCAACGCCGGCGGGTCGACCGACAGCGACGACACCGAGGTAACCGTCATGCCCGAAATGTCCTTGCCTCTGCCGGCGGTGATGACGCTGACGCCACCCGCCAGCCGGCGCATGGCACTGCGAAAATCATCAGAGGAAGCGTCGCTATCGATTCTCACGGAACGGACGATGGAGTTCATGGCTAACCTCACAAGTCGGACGTATCTTCCGTTCCTTCCAGAAGATTTTTCAGGATCGTCCCCTCCAGTGCTGCCAGCGTCACCGAACCGCGCTGCCTTGGACGCGGGACATCAACGTTGAAATCATGGGCGATGCGGCCGTCTTCGATGACGAGCACGCGATCGGCCAATGTCACGGCTTCGGCGACGTCGTGCGTCACCAGGATCGCGGTAAAGCCCTGATCGTGCCAGACCCGCTCGAGCAGTCGCTGCATCGAGATCCGCGTCAATGCATCGAGCGCGCCGAGCGGCTCGTCGAAGGCAAGAACGCGGGGCTGGCTGACCAGCGCGCGCGCCAGCGCCACGCGCTGCTTCTGTCCGCCTGACAGCACTGCCGGCCACTGCGACCGCTTCTCGGCAAGGCCGACCTCTACCAGCGCGCGCTCGGCGCGGGCCTGCGCGTCAGGCGAATTCCGCTCGCGTCCGAGACCGACTTCGACGTTCGACAACACCCGCGCCCACGGCAACAGCCGCGGCTCCTGGAACATGACGCGCACGTCCTCCGGCCGGGCGTCCTCGCCGAGGCTGATCGTCCCGGCCGTGGCTCTCTCTAGGCCTGCGATCAGCCGCAGCAAGGTGCTCTTGCCGCAGCCGCTGCGGCCGACGATGGCCACCGACTGGCCGGCAGGAATATGCAGGTCGATGCCGCGCAGCACCTCGTTGTCACCGAAGGATTTTCGCAGTCCCCGGATGGTCAGCGACAGGCCGCGATCGGTCGCTTCCGGATTGCGCCGAAGCAGACGCGCCTGTTCGACGAAGTCTGGGCGGTCGACCGGCTCGGCGCCAGGAGAGAGAAAGCGAAGGGCTTCTTGCATGTGTTCCTCAATGTTTCTGGAAAGCCGGATGCCAGGACAGCGTGAGCCGTTCGAGCGCCCGCGAAGCGCTGTCGGCGAGCTTGCCGAGCAGTGCGTAGATCAGGATGCTGAGCACCACGACGTCGATCAGCATGAACTCGCGCGCCTGCATCGCCATGTAGCCGAGGCCGGACGAGGCGGCGATGGTCTCGGCCACGATCAGCGTCAGCCACATGATGCCGAGCGCGAAGCGAACGCCGACGAAGATCGACGGCAAGGCGCCGGGGAAGATCACGCGCCGGAACAGTTCGCCATCGGTCATGCCGTAGATGCGCCCCATCTCGATCAATTGCGGATCGACGGTGCGGATGCCATGGAGAGTGTTGAGATAGATCGGGAAGAACACGCCGAGCGCCACCAGGAACAGCTTTGCGGATTCGTCGATCCCGAACCAGAGGATCACGAGCGGGATCAGCGCCAGATGCGGGATGTTGCGCACCATCTGCAGCGTCGTGTCGGTGAGCTTGCTGGAGAGCTGCGACAGGCCGTTGGCAAGGCCGAACGCAAAGCCGATGCTGCCGCCGATCAAAAATCCGACGCTGGCGCGCCAGAAGCTGACCCAGATGTTGCGGACGAGTTCGCCTGACAGCAGCAGCTTCCACCCCGCCAGCGCGACATCGCTCGGCGCCGGCAGCACCCGCGCGGATACGAAGCCGGTGACGCAGGCAAGCTGCCAGATCAGGATGATCGCGAGCGGCACGATCCACGGGATCAGGCCGTCGACCCGCGGCAATTTCGGTGCGCCCGTGCGCGGAAGACTGTCGATGAGACTCATGATTGCGATGCCTGTTTCTGCGGCCGGTATTCGTTGCCGATGGTTTCGCCGAACGGCCCGGTATTGACGCGGATCGGCGTCACCTTGTTTTGCTGAGCCAGCGACAGCAGCGGGAACACCAGTTCGGCAAAGCGATAGGCTTCCTCCAGATGCGGGTAGCCCGACATGATGAAGGTATCGATGCCGATATCCTGATATTCCCTGATCCGCGCCGCGACCGTCTCGGGATCACCGACCAGCGCAGTGCCCGCGCCGCCGCGCACCAGGCCGACGCCGGCCCAGAGATTGGGGCTGATCTCGAGCTTGTCGCGACGCCCGCCATGCAGTTCCGCCATGCGCCGCTGGCCGACCGAATCCATCCGTGAGAATATCTTCTGTGCCGACGCCACCGTCTCGTCGGTGACGTGCTGGATCAGTTCGTCCGCCGCCCTCCAGGCTTCCGCGTTGGTCTCGCGCACGATCACATGGAGGCGAATGCCGAACGAAAGCTTTCGCCCACGCGCGGCAGCCGCGGCCTTGACCCGGCTGACCTTCTCGGCGACCTGTGCCGGCGGCTCACCCCAGGTGAGATATTTATCAACGGTATCGACGGCGACGTCGATGCCGGCATCCGACGATCCGCCGAAATAGAGCGGCGGCCGCGGCGACTGCACCGGCTGGAACAGCAGGCGGCCATCCTCGATGCGGATGTGCTTGCCTTCGACGTTGACGGTCTTGCCCGCGAGAAGATCGCTGTAGACGTTGAGAAACTCGCGCGTCACCTCGTAACGCTCGTCATGGTTCAGGAAAATGCCGTCGCCCTTGTTTTCGATGGGATCGCCGCCGGTGACGACATTGACCAGCAAACGTCCGTTCGACACCCGGTCGAGCGTCGCGGTCATGCGCGCGGCCACGCTCGGCGACTGCAGGCCGGGCCGCACCGCCACCAGATAGCGCAGCCGCTCGGTCCACGGCGCCACCGCCGAGGCGACCACCCAGGAATCCTCGCAGCTTCGCCCTGTCGGCAGCAGCACGCCAAAATAGCCGAGTTGGTCGGCGGCCTGCGCGATCTGGCGCAGGTAATTGAAGTTCACCTCGCGTCCGCCCGTGGTGGTGCCGAGATATCGACCGTCGCCATGGGTCGGCAGGAACCAGAGAATGTTGGCGTTGGATTGCGTGCTCACGATCCGGACCTCCGGGCCACGTCAGAAATCCTGATTTGCTTCGGGATGAGTCCGAGCGCGAAGAAGGTGTCCGCCACCTGTTGCTGGTCGGCGATGACGCTCTCGGTGATCGGCTTGATGCCGTAGGATTGCCGCTTCAGTGCGACCTCGACGACGGGAACGGAAAGCCCGATCGCAGGCGCAAGCTGCTCGGCGACGGCATGGATGTCGCCCTTGGCCCAGTCGTCGACTTCGCTGAGCTGCGCGAGCACCAGATCGACGATCTTCGGATCGCTCTCCACGAACTTCTTCGAGGAAAAATAGAACTGGTAGTTCGAGACGATGCCGATGCCGTCGGCCAGCGTGCGTGCCCCGGTGGCAGCTTCGGCAGCCGCCTGGAACGGATCCCAGATCACCCAAGCATCGACCGCACCGCGCTCGAACGCCGCTCGCGCATCGGCCGGGGCCAGGAACACCGGTTCGATCTCGGAATATCTGACGCCGGCTTTCTCCAGCGCCTTCACCAGCAGGTAATGAACATTGGAACCCTTGTTCAGCGCGACCTTCTTGCCTTTGAGTTCGGCGACCGAAGTCAGCTTGCTGTCCTTCGGCACCAGGATGGCCTCGCCCTTCGGCGCCGGCGGCTCATAGGCGACATACTGGATCGGCGCACCCGCAGCCTGCGCGAAGATTGGCGGCGCTTCTCCCGTGTTGCCGAAATCGATGGCGCCGACATTCAGCGCTTCGAGCAGCGGGGGACCGGACGGAAATTCGGTCCACACCACCTTGTAGCCGGCGGCCTTCAGCTTGTCCTCGAGCGTGCCCTTGCTCTTGAGCAGCACCAGCTTGCCGTATTTCTGGAAGCCGATGCGAACCACCTTGTCCTGGCCGTAGGAAGGACCGACCGCGGCAGCGACGATGCTGATCGATAGTATGGCGCTCGCGATCATGCGTTGAATGAAACGCGTCATGGATTACGTCCTCTTGTTTGGAATTCAGCTCTGCGTATGGCGCCAGACGATGTCGCGCACTGCGATCGGCTTCGGAATCAGGCCGAGCCTGTGGAAGCGGTCGGCAACCGCCTGCTGCGTCGTGACAATCTCGTCGGTGACCGGGCCGATCAGGAACGACGCGCGATTGGCGGCGACAGTCTGCACCTCGAGCGGCACGCCGGTGACCGTAGCGAGCGCGCTCGCGACCTCGGCGCGATTGGCCTCCGCCCAACGTGCCGCTTCCGCCAGGCCATCGATGATGTCGCGGGTTACCGCGACGTGCGTGTTCGCGAAATCGCGATTGGCGAGATAGAACGAATTGGTCTTGGCGACGTCCACGGCGTTGACGAGGATGCGGCCGTTCTGACGCTTCTCGCCGATCGCAAAATATGGATCCCAGACCGCCCACGCATCGATGCTGCCATTGGCGAAGGCCGGCCCCCCATCGGGCGGCGTGAGATAGACTGGTGTGATATCCTCATAAGTCAGCCCCGCCTTCTCCAGCGTGGCAATCACCACGTTGTGGGCGCTGGAGCCCTTGGTGAACCCGACACGCTTGCCCTTGAGATCGGCGATGGTGCGAATGTTTGAGTTGGCAGGAACGAGA
>DATCXE010000066.1:0-3274 GCA_036565985.1 Bradyrhizobium sp. | reverse complement strand
CTACATCAGGGATGCCGCCTGCCGCAAGTTCGATCGCAACGTCAGAAGCCTGAGTTGCCTGTCGGGCCTGCGCATCCTCGATATCGGCTGCGGCGCCGGGCTTTTGTGCGAGCCGCTGACGCGGCTGGGCGCACAGGTGATCGGGATCGATCCGTCCGAAACCAATATTGCCGCCGCCAAGCTGCATGCCGACAAGGGCCACCTGTCGATCGACTACCGCTGCACCACGGTCGAGACCATGGACGTGCGCGAACGCTTCGACATCGTGCTGGCGATGGAAGTGATCGAGCATGTCACCGACGTCGGCGCGTTCCTGGCCCGCTGCGCGGCAATGGTCAAGCCGGGCGGGATGATGGTGGTCTCGACCCTGAACCGCAACTGGAAGAGCTTTGCGCTTGCGATCGTCGGCGCGGAATATGTGCTGCGCTGGCTGCCGCGCGGCACGCACCAGTGGGACAAGTTCGTCACCCCCGACGAACTCGCGCAGCATCTCGCCAACAACAGGCTAGCCATCACCGAACAGGCCGGCGTGGTCTACAACCCGCTCGCCGACCGATGGAGCATCTCGTCCGACATGGACGTGAACTACATGGTGGTGGCGGAGGGGATGTAGGAACGCCAACGCGTTAGCCACGTAACCGGTGTCGTCCCTGCGAACGCAGGGACCCATACTCCGCGGCGCCGGTTGGGTTGCGAGACGACGACCGTTCGTGCGCACAAGAGAGATCACGCGGTATGGGTCCTGCGTTCGCAGGGACGACATCGTAGTTTGGTCTAATCGCAATCCTGTCATGACGCCGCTCCGGTTGACCGCACCCGTGCCGCCCGGCACGGTGCGGCGATCTTCCGGCCGGTATTTCCCATGCTCTCCGTCGCCTCGCTCTGGATTCCCTTCACCATCGTCGCTGCGCTCGGCCAGGTCGCGCGCAACGCGATGCAGCGGTCGTTGACGGGGCCGCTCGGGACCTGGGGCGCGACCAATATCCGTTTCCTGTTCGGCTTTCCGTTCTCGATCGTCTTCTTCGCGGTCGTGGTGGCCGTCACGGGCGATTCCGTGCCGTGGCCGACCGCCATGTTCTGGCCGTGGCTGCTGCTCGGCGCGCTGAGCCAGATCGTGGCGACGGGCCTGATGCTGCTGGCGATGAACGACCGCTCGTTCGTGGTTACGACCGCATACCTGAAGACCGAGGCGATCCAGACCGCGATATTCGGCTTCGTCTTTCTCGGCGATCATTTGACCTTGCTGAAAGTGGTCGCGATCCTGATTGCGACCATAGGCGTGGTGATCACCGCGCTGCGGCCGGGTGGCGAAAAGGGTTTTGCCGAACTGAAGCCGACCATCATTGGCCTGGTTGCCGCCGGCTGCTTCGCGCTCTCGGCGATCGGCTTTCGCGGCGCCATCATCACGGTATCAGGCGTCTCCTTCGTGACGGCGGCGTCGTATACGCTGGTGTTCGGCCTGTTCGTGCAGACGCTGGTGCTGACCGTCTATCTGCTCGCCCGCGCCCCCGACGTGCTGATGAAGATTTTCGGCCTGTGGCGTCCCTCGATGCTCGCGGGCTTCATGGGCGCGTTCGCCTCGCAGTTCTGGTTCCTGGCGTTCGCGCTGACGGCGGCCGCCAATGTGCGCACGCTGGCGCTGGTCGAGGTGCTGTTCGCGCAAGCAGTGGCGTATTACTCGTTCAAGCAGCCGCTGTCGGCGCGCGAACTGTCAGGCATCGTCCTGATCGTGATCGGCGTGGCGCTGCTGGTGGCGGCTTAACCAGAGCGTTTTCGAGCGAAAGCCTGCCCCGGACTTGATCCGGGGTGGATACCGGTTCGCGTGAAGAAAACGCGTCAAAACAAGAATCCAGAGCTTCGGTTCTGATTCAATCAGAACCGAAGCTCTAGCGCCTGATGGCAATCAGTACGGCGCCCGCAGCAATCAAGGCGATGCCGATCCAACCGTTCAGCGAAGGCCGTTCGCCGAGAAAGACCACGCCGAACAGCGCCACCAGCACGACGCTCAATTTATCGATCGGCGCGACCAGCGTCGCCGGGCCGAGCTTGAGCGCGCGGAAATAGCAGATCCAGGAAGCGCCGGTGCCGAGCCCCGACAGCAGCAGGAACACCCAGCTCCTGGTCGAGATCGGCCCCGATTGGCTGAACTGGCCGGTGGCGAATAAAATCAGCGACAGGCTGATCAGCACGATCACGGTACGGATCAAGGTCGCAAGATCGGAATTGGTGTCCTCGACGCCGACCTTGGCGAAAATCGCGGTCAGCGCCGCGAACACCGCCGAGAGCAGGGCCCAGACCAGCCAGGAAGGATAGGTATCCGGGCTCATCGGCCCTCGATCAGTTGCGGTCGTCCGGCAGCACCGGCAATGGCGATACCTCGACGCCTTCGTCGATCAGCGCGCGCGCCTCGTCGGGCGAGGCTTCGCCATAGATCGGGCGGTGCTCGATGTCGCCATAGTGCATCTTGCGCGCCTCGTTGGGGAAGCGCTCGCCGACATTGTCGGCATTCTTCACGATGTGATCGCGCAATTCCTTGAGCTTGACGCGCAACTCGCGCTCCTGCGCCATCAGCAGCGGCGTCGATTCCGATGCCGCCACGTCAGCAGGCGCGGCCGGCACGGGCGCGGGAGCCTCGCGGCCCTTTTTGGTCACGATCTGTGGGGCCATGATGGCCCGCTCGACCTTGACCGAGCCGCAAGCGGGGCAACTCACCAGCTTGCGCTTCTCCTGGCTTTCATACGCCGCGGAACTCTGAAACCAGCTTTCGAACGCATGGCCCTTCTCGCAGCGAAGGTTGTAGCGGATCATGCCGAACCCCTGACGAGATGCAGATGCTCCGGCCCTGCCTTGGGATCGGCGATGCCAAAACGCCGGCCGTGCTGCAACGACGGCACGGTCTTGCGCGCGGTCTCAACTTTCGAGGGATCGATCTCGGCGAGGAACACGCCGGGCTCGACACCGCCCTCGGCGAGGATCTCGCCCCAGGGCGCGATGATCAGCGAATGGCCGTAGGTCTCGCGCTTGTTCTCATGCATGCCGGCCTGCGCCGCGGCGAATACGAAGCAGCCGTTCTCGATGGCGCGGGCGCGCAGCAGCGTGTGCCAATGCGCTTCGCCGGTCTTTCGCGTGAAGGCCGACGGCACCGTGAGGAACGACGCGCCGGCCTCGGCCAGTGCACGATAGAGCGCCGGAAAACGCACGTCGTAGCAGATCGTCAGCCCGATGCGGCCCCACGGCAGGTCGGAGATGACAGCCGTTTCACCCGGCTGATAGT